>NZ_JAOQJW010000001.1:0-99322 GCF_025567265.1 Dorea amylophila
ATGGAGCTGACTGATACTAATCGGTCGAGGGCATGACCAAGCAAGGTGATAGGTAGGATGAAGAAAATATTTCTTGTATGCAGTTTTGAAGGTATATATAAAAGGTAAAAAGCAATCAACATATGTTGGTTGCTTTTTTTACAGAAAAAATATCAGTGAGAGAATTTTTATATTTATTTACAACAAGATTTATGATCAAATTCAGGATTAAATGCGTAGAAGTTTTTACTATCTAATTTATCCTGGACAATTCTGAGGCTTTCTCCAAAACGTTGATAATGAACAATTTCACGTTCGCGAAGGAATCGGATAGGATCACAGACTTCAGGATCTTTGATAAGACGCAAAATATTATCATAGGTAGTACGGGCTTTTTGTTCGGCAGCCATATCTTCATGAAGATCTGTAATAGGGTCACCTTTAGACTGGAAAGTTGTAGCACTCCAAGGAGTTCCACTGGCAGCCTGTGGCCAAAGAGCAAGTGTATGGTCAACATAATATTTATCAAAACCGGATTTTTCTAGCTGTTCCGGAGTCAGATTGCGTGTGAGCTGGTGTACAATGGCGCATACGATTTCCATATGGGCAAATTCTTCGGTAGCAATGTCTGTTAGTGTGCCAATTACTTCATTATAAGGCATGGTATATCTCTGAGAAAAATATCTCAAAGAAGCTCCTAATTCTCCATCCGGTCCACCGAACTGTGATAAGATAATCTGAGCAATCTTCGGATTTGTCTGAGTAATTTTAACAGGGTATTGTAACCGTTTTTCATAATTCCACATAAATTAACATCCTCCTTCCTGCCATGGCCAAGGTTCATTGATCCATTTCCAGCAATCCATAGGTGTATTTGCAGTATCCAGTGTTAGAGGTCCATAATATTTTGCGTATTCCTTTAAGGCCTGCACACGCTGTTTTTTAAATTCATCAAAGAATTCCAGGGCTTCAGGACAATTTGGATGTGTGTCGAGAAATAATTTTACGTCATCAACAGCAAAACTTACGATATTGATCCATTCCAGAAGCTCTTTTTTACAAGGTCTGTTTTCATTCATCGAGGGCTACCACCTTTCCAACAAAATGGAAGATTCAGTTCGGCAAAAATAGTTCCGCACCGGAATCCTTTTTCAACTTCATAGAGAGAACGCCACTCCTGCCATGGAACATAGGCCATTGCAATGGAAAGACCGCTTAATTTGTCGTGATCGTAAATATTACAGCACGGACGGGACGGTGTGGACGGTGATACAGAAGGCGGCATTGTTCTATTGCTTCCACCGACATGACATCCGTTAGAATGGTTTTGACGCATATAATCCGGCGTATTATAACGATAATTTGGCATTTAAAGTACTCCTTTCGATAAGATTATGCAATAATAGTATATGAAAATTAAAGAAAGTTGTGAATCAGACAGTTGTTTTTAAGAACGTATCTGAGTATAATAGATACGATTGGAGAGTAGAATATGGTAAAAGAAAATAAAAAAAGAAGCACGAATACCAGAGTGAAAAAGAAAGAACACAGCATCGCATACTTCGATTACAGTCTGTTGGCAATATTGATCTGCCTGATCTGCTTTGGACTGGTCATGCTATATAGTACGAGCTCTTACAGCGCAATGATGAAACAAAACGGAGACAGCCTGTTTTACTTTAAAAGACAAGTCCTGTTCTGCATTGTGGGTTTGATCGGGATGTGGATCGTAAGTAGAATAGATTATCATTGGTATTTTGAAAGATCAAAGTTCTTCTATTTTATTTCTATTTTTATGATGTTCCTTGTAAAGACACCATTGGGAAAAGAAGTAAATGGAGCAAAAAGATGGATTAAACTTCCGTTCGGACAGCAGCTACAGCCGGCAGAGATTGCCAAGATTGCGATCATATTGTTTATTCCGGCATTGATCTGTACGATGGGAAGAGAGATAAAGACGCTGGAAGGAATTGTGAAAGTACTGGCATGGGGGGCTTTTTCAGCAACAGTAGTCTTTATTATTACAGAAAATTTAAGTACGGCAATTATTGTTATGGGAATTACGTGTATTATGATTTTTGTGGTACATCCAAAGACAAGAATATTTATCATAATTGCCGTAGGAATTATTTTAATAGGAATTGTCGGTGCGAGGGTTCTTGGTATGGCAATGGAGACCAGTGGGAACTTCCGTCTGAGACGTATTCTAGTATGGCTGAATCCAGAGAAATATGCATCAGAAGGCGGCTACCAGATCATGCAGGCATTGTACGCAATTGGATCAGGAGGATTTTTTGGAAAAGGTCTTGGTAACAGTGCCCAGAAAATGATCATTCCAGAAGTTCAGAATGATATGATTCTTTCTATTATCTGTGAGGAGCTTGGAGTATTTGGTGCAATCATGGTTCTGATCCTGTTCGGAATGCTTCTGTACAGATTATTATTTATTGCGCAGAATGCACCGGATCTTTATGGTTCATTAGTGGTGAGCGGAATATTTGCACATATTGCATTGCAGGTAATATTAAATGTTATGGTTGTGATCAATTGTATTCCGACAACAGGAATCACACTTCCCTTTATCAGCTATGGCGGTACGTCGGTGCTATTCTTAATGGCGGAAATGGGACTGGCATTGGGAGTCTCTTCAAAGATTAAAATTGCTGAATAAAAAGCTTTCATTTCTTTTTCAAATATGCTATGATAAATAATGTAGTATTTAAAACTACTTCTGATGAGAATAGATGACTCGGAAAGAGTTTTGATATCAATAATATAAAGTAATAATACGTTACATTGGGAGGAATATATGAGTTACAAGATTATCATAGATAGTTGTGGTGAATTGACAGAAGAAATGAAGAAATCGGGGAATTTCGAGACAGCTTCGTTACAGATCGATGTTGGCGGACATCATATCGTAGATGATGAAACATTTGATCAGGCAGATTTTTTGAAGAAGATCAGAGAATCTGAAGAATGCCCGAAGTCATCATGTCCGTCTCCGGAACGTTATATGGAAGAATATCACTGTGAGGCAGAGCACATATATGCAGTGACGTTGTCTGCAGAACTCAGCGGTTCTTATAACAGTGCGGTACTTGGAAAGAATTTATATGAAGAAGAATACGGAGAGAAGGATATTTACGTATTTAATTCCAGATCGGCATCGGTAGGAGAGACGCTGATCGGGTTGAAGATTGCCGAATGTGAGAAAAAAGGACTCAGCTTTAAGGAAGTAATTGATACAGTAGAAGCTTATATTGAAGAGCAGCATACCTATTTCTTACTGGAAACATTGGATATACTGAAAAAGAACGGAAGACTGAAAGGGTTAAAAGCAGTGGTCGCAACGGCATTAAATATTAAGCCGGTGATGGGATCTACTCCGGATGGAAATATTCAACAGCTTGCAAATACAAGAGGAATGAAAAAAGGGCTGGTCAGAATGGTGGAACAAATAGTGGCTGATCTTAAGAACCCGGAAGAGAAGATACTTGCGATCTCTCACTGCAATTGCAGAGAACGCGCAGAGACAGTGAAAAATATGCTTCTTGAAAAAGCAGGATTCAAAGATATTATTATTGTAGATACTGCGGGAATCAGTAGTATGTATGCAGCTGACGGAGGCGTGATTGTAGTTGTATAATCCGATGGAGTGTGGTAGAATAGATACATCGGAAAAAAAGGAGCAAAAGAACTATGAGTCAGGCAAAAGTAGATAAATATAAAGAAGCGAAGAAAAACCGGAAGAAGCAGATGAAAAAAGAAAAGATACAAAGCTATCTGCGCAGAGGTGTGGCATGTATCGTTGCAGCAGCACTGATAGGAATGGCAGGTTTTTCTATATATAATATATATGAGTCAAAACAGCCGAAGCAGGAAGTAACGGTTGATTATTCTGCAATAGCAAGTCTCAGTCAGTCTTTGTCAGATAACGGAACGTCGGCCGAATAGAGAAGAAGAAAGAAAAATGCGAGTGAACAGGAAAAATCCTGTTCACTATTTTTTTGCCTTAAAATTCTCTTAATTTCCCTAAAAGGCTTGAAAACAGTAAAAAAGTAGTTTACAATGGGTTCAAGTGGTAGAAAGTGGTGAAAAGTGGAACAAAGTGGTATGAAAATGGATGAAGCCGGAAAGGAAGAATAACTGATTTTACCGGAAGAACTTCAGAAGATACCACCGGGAAAAGGAGAATTCTATGCTGAAAGGAGAGTACAGTCATAATATTGATGCCAAAGGGCGGCTGATCATTCCGGCCAAGTTTCGTGACGATTTAGGGGAGCATTTCGTCATTACAAAAGGAATGGAGAATTGTCTGTACGTATATCCGGAAGCAGAATGGAACACTTTTGAAGAAAAACTTAATGCATTGCCAACCACCACTGACAAAAAAGCACGTGCGTTTGCATATTTCTTTCAGGGAAGTGCAGCGGACGGCGACCTTGATAAGCAAGGCAGAACTCTAATCCCTTCTGTACTGCGTACATTTGCACATCTGGATAAAGAAGTTGTATTCATCGGTATGGGGAAGCGTGCCGAGATCTGGGATAAGGCAAGATGGGATGAAAAGAATGCTGAAGTGGAACTTAACATTGAAGATATTGCATCTGATATGGAAGAAAACGGATTCAGTATCTAGAGGGAGAAGATATGGGATTCGAACACAAATCAGTATTACTGAATGAGACAATTGAAGGATTAAACATCAAGCCGGATGGTATCTATGTAGACGGAACGCTTGGTGGAGGCGGACATGCATACGAGGTGTGCAGGCGTCTCGGTGAAAAAGGGAGTATTATAGGAATAGACCAGGATGAAGCAGCAATCGAAGCTGCAGGCATCCGATTAAAAGACTTCGGGGAGAAGGTCACAATAATCCGAAGCAATTATTGTGATATGAAGTCGAAGCTTCAAGAACAGGGAATTGACAAGGTCGATGGAATAGTACTTGATCTGGGCGTATCTTCTTATCAGTTAGATACGGCAGATCGGGGATTTTCCTATCGCGAAGATGCACCTCTGGATATGAGAATGGACAGACGTCAGAAGATGACTGCCAGAGACATCGTCAATGATTACTCAGAGATGGATTTGTACCGCGTGATCAGAGACTACGGGGAGGATAAGTTTGCAAAAAATATTGCAAAACATATCGTGGCGGCACGCGGGAAAAGTCCGATTGAAACAACGGGGCAGCTGACAGAGATCATCAGAGCTTCAATACCAATGAAATATCAGAAAAAATCCGGACATCCTGCAAAGAGAACATTTCAGGCTATTCGGATTGAACTGAACAGAGAATTAGAAGTATTGAAAAATTCTCTGGATGACATGATTGAAATACTAAACCCGGGTGGAAGATTGTGTATTATTACATTCCATTCGCTGGAAGACCGGATTGTAAAGAGTGCATTTAAGAAAAATGAGAATCCATGCACCTGCCCTCCGGATTTTCCTGTGTGTGTATGTGGCAATGTTTCTAAAGGGCGTGTTGTTACCAGAAAGCCGATTCTTCCAAGTGAAGAAGAATTAGAGTATAACAGTCGTTCTAAAAGTGCGAAACTCAGAATATTTGAGCGTTCTTAATGAAGAATGATATGTGATCAGACAGAAAGGAGTGGCGTAGATGGCAGCAAGAAGATCTTATGCAAGCGATAGACGCCAGTCCGGTGGATATCGTTCCATGCAGTATGGAAGCAGACAGGCTTATATGTATGGTAATATAGTTACCAAGCCGGAATATGAACCGCGAAGAAGAAAATCATCTGCAAAACCAAAAAAGAAAGTAAGCAGACAGGTGCAGAAGAACAGAAATCGTGCACTGCATATGAATGCAGCTTATGTGATTTTTCTCGCAGTTGCAGCAACTGTTGTGCTGTTATTGTGCGTTAATTATGTACGCTTACAGTCGGAACTGACTCGAAGATCCAAACATGTCACTGCATTACAGGAAGAACTGGCGGATCTGAAAGAGGAAAATACGACAAAATATAACGCAGTAGTGGATTCTGTCAATCTTGACGAGATCCGGGAAAGAGCGATCAATCAACTTGGCATGACATATGCTGCGGCTGATCAGATCGTGGAATATGATAATCCTGCTTCAGACTATGTAAAACAGTATGAAAATATTCCGGAAAATGGTGTACTTGCTCAGTCAGACAAGAATAAGAAATAGGTGGAAATATGGCAAGAAAGAAGAAAAATTTCTTTAAGAAAAAAATTTCAGGCCTTATGCAGAGAAAGCTAGTAATGCTCTTTGGAGTAATCATACTAGCTTTTGTTTTCTTGATAGGGTGGATTACTTATATCAATGCTTCGAAAGGAGAAAAATATACCAAAGTCGTGCTGGATCAACAACAGTATAATAACCGTACGATTCCATTTAAACGTGGAGATATCGTAGACCGTAACGGTACGAAACTTGCGACAAGTGAGAGAGTATATAATGTTGTAGTCGATGCCAAAGTGATAACAAGTAACAAAAAGTATATGAATCCGACAGTAAAAGTATTGGCAGAGTGCTTCAGTTTGAAGAAGAAAGCAATACGTACTCAGGTGAAGAAGAATCCGAACAGCCGGTATATTGTCCTGAAAAAAGGAGTCAGCTATGCAAAGGCGCAGGAATTTGAGAAGATTACAGCAGATACGAAGCATAATCCTAATGTGCAGGGCGTATGGCTGGAGGAAGATTATACAAGGCAATATCCGTATAAAACACTGGCAAGTGATGTAATCGGATTTACAACGAATGGAAATGTAGGAAGTAATGGAATAGAGGCATCATATAATTCCATTCTGAATGGAACAGATGGCAGGGAGTATGGGTATCTGGATGAAAGTTCTGGATTTGAAAGAACTGTGAAGGAACCGGATAATGGAAGCACTGTTGTATCAACAATTGATCTTCAGGTGCAGAGTATTGTAGAACAGCATATACTTGCATTTAACGAAGAACACAAGGATGAAGAGACAGAGGGAGAAGGAAGTAAGAATACCGGAGTGATCGTGATGAATCCTCAGAATGGAGAGATTCTTGCAGAAGCTTCGTATCCGAATTATGATCTGAATCATCCAAGAGATCTGACAAAGTATTATACAAAAGCACAGCTGAAAAAGATGACGGATAAAGAAAAGCTGAATATACTGAATGATCTTTGGAATAATTATTGTGTCAGCAATACTTATGAACCGGGATCGACATTCAAACCATTTACCATATCGGCAGGTCTTGAACTTGGAGATCTTACAGGAAATGAGAATTATGTCTGTGGCGGTGTATTGCACGTGGGAGATCATGACATTCACTGTAGTAACAGATCAGGACACGGGCCGGAGACGTTGAAACAGGCTTTGGAGAATTCGTGCAACGTTGCACTGATGCAGATCGGTGAAAGTATCGGAACAGAAGAATTCTGCAGGTATCAAAGATTGTTTGGGTTCGGAGAATATACAGGAATCGATCTTCCGGGAGAGGGAGAGACAAGCGGACTGTTGTATACACCGGCGACTATGGATCCGGCCAGTCTGGCGACAAATGCATTTGGGCAGAATTTTAATGTTACAATGACTCAGATGGCGGCATCTTTCTGTTCGCTGCTCAATGGCGGCAATTATTATGAGCCGCATGTTGTAAAGCAGATTCAGGATGAAAATGGAAATGTTACAGAGAACAAAGATCCGGTGCTGGTTAAGAAAACAATTTCAAAAGAGACCAGTGATATCATTAAGGATTATATGCTGGGAGTTGTTGAGGAAGGAACCGGTGCGAGTGCGGCGGTAGAGGGGTATGCTGTCGGAGGTAAGACCGGTACAGCCGAGAAGCTGCCTCGTGGAAATGGAAAATATCTTGTTTCTTTCATCGGATATGCACCACAGGAAAATCCACAGGTTATGGTGTATGTTGTCATTGATGAGCCAAACTCGGCTGTTCAGGCAAACAGTGGTTATGCAACACAGCTTGCATCACAGATCATGACAGATATATTCCCTTATCTTGGAGTAGAGAAAAAAGATGGTGCGTCTGATACTATAGAAACATCCGCAGAAGAGACAACAACACAGACAGCACAGGAATAACTGTAAAAGTATATGGAATTCATAACCTCATAGAAGTTTTCATAAATTATAAGAAAAACTTCTATGAGGATTTTTTATTATGAAAAACAAAACATTTCATAAAAGAAAAATACTGGTGGTATTCGCCGGAGCCTTTGCGATGATATTTGTTTTGATCGGAAGACTGACCTATCTTATGGTATTTGATGCAGAATATTATCAGAAAAAAGCGGAAGATCTGCATGAGAGGGAGCGTGACATTAAGGCTGCGAGAGGAGAAATCCTTGACAGGAATGGGAAAGTTTTGGCAACAAACCGGACGGTATGTACAATTTCTGTGATCCATAGTCAGATCAGGGAAGCGGAAACAGTCATTGATAACTTATCGGAACTTCTTGAAATGAATAGCAGTGAGGTGCGCAAACGTGTGGAAAAGATATCATCCATAGAAAGGATAAAATCAAATGTGGATAAAAAAACGGGAGATAAGATCCGAAATCTGGGGATGGCAGGAGTAAAAGTAGATGAAGATTTTAAAAGATTTTATCCATATGATGCGCTTGCCTCTAAAGTATTGGGGTTTACCGGAGCTGACAATCAGGGAATCATCGGACTTGAGGTAAAATATGATAAATATCTGAAAGGTGTTGACGGTAAGATCCTGACAACAACAGATGCAAGAGGAATCGAACTGGATGGTGTCGCAGAAGACAGAAAAGAGCCAGTGGCAGGGAATACATTAAAGATCAGTCTGGATTATAATATGCAGAAGTATGCTATGCAGATGGCGGAAAAAGTGCGGCAGGAAAAGCAGGCGGAAAAAACGGCAATTCTTCTTATGAATCCTCAGAACGGGGAAATATATGCGATGGTAAACGTTCCGGAATTCAATCTGAACCGGCCGTTTGAGCTGAATACGGAAGAAGAGTCGGATGAAAATATGACGGATGAGCAGAAGCAGGATGCTCTGAATCAGATGTGGAGAAACGGATGTATCAACGATACTTATGAGCCGGGGAGCACATTTAAGATCATTACAGCATCTGCAGGTCTGGAAGAAGGGGTAGTCCGTCTTACAGATCAGTTTCAATGTCCCGGATATAAAATGGTAGAAGACCGCAGGATACGGTGTCATAAGGTGGGAGGGCATGGTACGGAGAACTTTGTGCAGGGTATACAGAACTCATGCAATCCGGTATTTATAGAACTGGGACTTCGTATCGGAGTCGATAGATTTTGCGATTATTTTCATAAGTTTGGTCTGATGAATCTGACGGGGGTAGATATCCCGGGAGAAGCAGGGACGATCATGCATAAAAAGGAAAATATCGGACAGGTAGAACTGGCTACGATCAGTTTTGGACAGTCGTTCCAGATTACACCAATCCAGCTTGCAGCGACAGTAAGTGCACTGATCAATGGGGGAAAGAGAGTGACGCCGCACTTTGGAACGGAGATCCTGAATGAAGACGGGAAAGTAACGAAAGAATTTCACTATAGTGAAAAAAAGCATATTGTTTCGGAAAAGACATCTGAGACTATGAGGATACTTCTGGAAAGTGTCGTTTCTGAAGGGTCCGGAAAGAATGCGTATGTGGAAGGATACAGAATCGGAGGCAAGACGGCGACCTCCCAGACATTACCGAGAAGTGCGAACAAGTACATATCTTCTTTTGTGGGATTTGCCCCGGCAGATGATCCAAAGATCCTGGGAATGTGTGTGATCTATGATCCGCAGGGAATTTATTACGGAGGTACGATCGCAGCTCCGGTAATCGGTAATATTTTCGAAAATATATTGCCTTATCTTGGCATTGAAAAACAATTGGAAATGCAGTATACTAGGTAAAGTTAGAGATTAACTGAATAACAAAAGAATTAAAGAGGTGGATTATGGATTATAAGGTGTTTATTCCGGTATTGATTTCATTTGTGTTAAGTGTGATTCTTGGTCCTCTTGTGATACCTGTACTCAGAAGACTTAAGATGGATCAGACGGAGAGAGAAGATGGAGTGCAGTCTCATTTGAAGAAAGCAGGAACTCCGACGATGGGAGGCGTAATGATCCTGTTGGCGGTTGTGATCACTTCCGTTATTTATATCGGACGTTATCCGAAGATCATTCCGATCCTGTTTTTGACACTTGGATTTGGTCTGATCGGATTTTTGGATGATTATCTGAAAGTTGTAATGAAACGTTCGGACGGGTTATATCCAAAGCAGAAGATGGCACTTCAGATCGTGGTAACAGCAATCTTTGCATTTTATATGGTGAAATTTGCAGGGGTTCCACTTACAATGCTGATTCCTTTTAGTGGGGGAAGATATCTGAACATTGGATGGCTGGCAATTCCATTGATGTTCTTTGTAGTGATCGGAACCGTAAATGGTGTGAATTTTACAGATGGACTGGACGGCCTGGCATCCAGTGTTACGGTTTTGGTTGCAACATTCTTTACGGTTGTCGCAATTGGAACAAAAAGCGGAATTGAGCCGATTACCTGTGCGGTGGTGGGAGCACTCCTTGGATTTCTGCTGTTTAATGTATATCCGGCAAGTGTGTTTATGGGGGATACGGGTTCCCTGGCGCTGGGAGGATTTGTAGCATCCGCAGCATATATGCTCCAGATGCCGATTTTCATCATCATTGTTGGATTTATCTATCTGGTAGAAGTATTATCCGTTATGATCCAGGTAACATATTTTAAAAAGACCGGCGGTAAAAGAATCTTTAAGATGGCGCCGATACATCATCATTTTGAACTGTGCGGATGGTCAGAGACAAGAGTTGTTGCAGTATTTTCGATTATCACAGCAATTTTATGCCTGATCGCACTGATGGCTATGTAGGAGGGTAACATGGAAGTAAAAGGAAAAAAAGTACTTGTATTTGGTCTTGGGATCAGTGGAATCGGAGCTGGAAAGATTCTGGAAAGACAGGGAGCGGAAGTCGTACTGTATGATGGAAATAAGAAGCTTATGGAAGAAAAAGTAAGACAGCAGTCCGGTGCAGACAGCAACGCAAAGATCATAATTGGTGAGTTTCCTGAAGAAATCCTTGCAGAACTTGATATGACTGTATTAAGTCCGGGAGTTCCGACAGACCTTCCGGTGATCGAAAAGATGCGTAAGCAGGGAATTACGGTTATCGGAGAGGTGGAGCTTGCTTATCAGTTTGGAAAAGGCGATGTTCTTGCTATTACAGGAACGAACGGCAAGACGACTACAACTACACTTCTTGGTGAGATTATGAAGAATTATCAGGATGATGTATTTGTTGTTGGAAACATTGGAACACCGTACACAACTGCAGTAGAAGATATGACAGAGAATTCGATCACGGTTGCGGAGATGAGCAGTTTCCAGTTGGAAAGTATTGTTGAATTCCGTCCGAGGGTCAGTGCAATTCTTAATTTTACACCGGATCATCTGAACCGGCATCATACGATGGAAGCGTATGTGAATGCAAAGAAGAATATTGCAAAGAATCAGACAGAAGAAGACTACTGTATCCTGAATTATGAAGACAAACTGACAAGGGAATTTGGCAATGAAGTAAAAGCCAGAGTTCTATATTTCAGCAGTCAGCGTAAACTGGAAGAGGGAATATATCTGGAAGAGGGAAATATCATCTACAATTATGAAGGTGTAAAAGAGACAATCTGCCATGTAGATGAACTGCAGATTCTTGGAACACACAATCACGAGAATGTTATGGCGGCATGTGCGATGGCAGCAGTTTACGGAGTTCCTGTAGGAGTGATCCGTGAAAGTGTGAAAGCGTTTGGTGGTGTGGAGCATCGTATTGAATATGTAACAGAGAAGAATGGAGTTACATATTATAACGATTCAAAAGGAACCAATCCGGATGCTGCGATCAAAGGAATCCAGGCAATGAAGCGTCCGACTGTTCTGATCGGTGGCGGATATGATAAAGGCTCTGAATATACAGAGTGGATAGAAAGTTTTGACGGAAAAGTAAAAAAACTGATTCTTCTTGGGGATACCAGAGAAAAAATTGCTGCTGACGCTGAAAAGTGCGGATTTACTGATTATATGTTTGTAGATTCATTTGAAGAAGCAGTGCTCACGGCAGCGAAGATTGCAAAAGAGGGAGAAGCGGTTCTGCTTTCACCGGCATGTGCAAGCTGGGATATGTTCCCAAGTTACGAAGTACGCGGAGAGAAGTTCAAAGAGATTGTAAATTCCTTATAAGGAGTGAACGGGTTGAAGTATTCGTGGCAGTCAGAACAAACGGAACAGAAAAAATGTGACAGAGTTCTGATATTAGTACTGGCAATCATTATCGTAACTGGTCTTGTGATTCTCTACAGCACAAGTGCATATAATGGAGAGATAAAATTCCAGGATACGTTTTATTATCTGAAAAAACAGGTATTTGCAACGCTTCTCGGGATTATGGGTATGTGGTGTATAGCGAATATAGACTATCATATCTGGAAAAAGTGGGCAGTTCCGGGATATCTGTTATCTATTTTACTCGGAGTACTGGTAATGTTGTTCGGAGAAGAATACAATGGGTCCAAAAGATGGTTGTCTTTTGGACCATTTTCTTTTCAGCCATCGGAATTTGCAAAGGTTGCGGTGATTCTGTTCCTGACATATATCATACTAAGAAATGCAGAAAAAATGTGGAAATTTTCAACAGTCTGCAAGATTGTTATCAGTGTGCTGCCAATTGTAGGTCTGGTTGGGGCGAGCAATTTGAGCACAGCGGTTATTATTCTGGGAATAGCAGTCATCCTGGTATTTGTCGCAAGTCCGAAGTATGGGCAATTTGCGTGGATGGTGTGTCTGGGGTGTGCATTTATGGGGATATTTCTTGCTATGGAAAGTTACCGGCTTGAACGGCTGCAGATCTGGCAGCATCCGGAAAAATATGAGAAAGGCTATCAGACACTTCAGGGGCTGTATGCAATCGGATCAGGAGGATTGTTTGGCAGGGGACTTGGAAGCAGTATCCAGAAACTCGGATTTGTACCGGAAGCGCAGAATGATATGATATTTTCTATTATCTGTGAGGAAATGGGATTGATCGGGGCAGTATTTGTAATGTTATTATTTTTCATCCTGATATGGCGCTTTTTTATTATTGCATCTCATGCACCCGATCTGGAGGGAGCTTTGATCGCATCCGGCGCAATGGCACACATGATGATACAGGTAATTCTTAATATTGCGGTTGTGACAAATACCATACCGAATACGGGAATTACATTGCCATTCATCAGTTATGGAGGAACTTCGGTTATGTTCCTGCTTTTTGAAATGGGGCTTGTGTTGAATGTGTCATGTTTGGTAAAATAATATACATGTGGATGAAAGGAAGTTTGAATCATATATGGGAAACCAGAGGCCAAAGAAAAAACAAGGGAACAAGAAGAATGGAAAAAAGCATCATGTATATGCAGTGATTGTTCTGCTGCTGGCAGCAGCGATCATCATTATCGGAGGTATTTTGCTGTTCTATATTCAAGAAATAGAAGTAAGCGGAAATGAGTACTGTGACAGTCAGGAGATTGTGAATTGCGTGCAGAATGATAAGCTGTCGGATAATTCTTTATATGTAGTTGCAAAATATTCTATGGGAAAAGGAACCGTACCGAAATGTCTGGATTCTTTAAAAGTCAGAATGAAAAATCCGTGGACACTGCAGATTACGGTAAAAGAAAAGGCAATTACCGGGTGCGTGAAAACCGGAACAACCTATAGTTATTTTGATCAGAGTGGACTTGTGGTAAAACAATCTTCGGTAAAAGATGCGCAGATACCGGTTGTAGAGGGACTGAAGATAAAATCAGGCAAACTGTATAAGCAGATCCGAACATCAAATCAGACAAAATTTAATGAAATACTGGAAGCATGTGCAGAAAGTCAGAAATATGGGATATATCCGGAAAATGTGACGGTAAAACAGCAGCAGATCTATATGAAATTTGGAAATGTAAGTGCCTGTCTGGGAAGCCAGGTATCTGGTGAACAGATTGCTCAGATCAAGCCGATCTTAAAAAAGCTTGGTGATAAAGAGGGAATCCTGCATTTGGAGACCTATTCAGAGAATAACACTACGATTACTTTTGAGATGAAAGAAATTTCACAAGAAAATTAGAAAAATTAGAGAAATTCTATTGATATTTTACACGAAAGTCTATATTATATACTATATATAGCAAACTGAGTTCATCTCACTTGCTCTATCAATGGGATGTATAATATATAATAAGGATAACAAAGGAGGAGAAACCCTTGCTAGAAATTAAAACAAATGAATCAGAAGCAGCGGCAAAAATAATTGTTGTTGGAGTCGGTGGAGGCGGTAATAACGCAGTAAACCGAATGATTGATGAGCAGATTGCCGGTGTTGAATTTATAGCGATCAATACAGATAAACAGGCACTTCAGCTGTGTAAAGCTCCGACATTGATGCAGATCGGTGATAAGATCACAAAAGGTCTGGGAGCTGGTGCAAGACCAGAGATTGGTGAGAAAGCTGCAGAAGAAAGTGCAGAAGAAGTATCAGCAGCACTGAAAGGTGCTGATATGGTATTTGTAACTTGTGGTATGGGCGGCGGAACAGGAACAGGTGCTACACCGGTTGTTGCCCGCATTGCAAAAGAACAGGGAGCATTAACAGTTGGTGTTGTAACAAAGCCTTTCCGTTTTGAGTCAAAGACACGTATGAACAATGCCCTTGCAGGAATTGAAAAATTAAAAGAAAGTGTAGATACACTGATCGTAATCCCGAATGATAAACTGCTGGAAGTTGTAGACAGACGTACAACGATGCCGGAAGCTTTGAAGAAAGCTGACGAAGTGTTACAGCAGGGTATTCAGGGAATCACAGATCTGATCAATGTACCTTCACTGATTAACCTTGACTTCGCAGATGTACAGACAGTTATGACAGATAAGGGAATTGCCCACATTGGTATCGGTCAGGGACGTGGTGATGATAAAGCACTGGAAGCTGTAAAACAGGCTGTTGCCAGTCCGCTTCTGGAGACAACTATTGCCGGAGCATCTCATGTCATCATCAATGTATCCGGTGATATCACACTTATGGATGCATCCGATGCAGCAGAATATGTACAGGAACTGGCCGGAGAAGATGCGAACATCATTTTTGGTGCAATGTATGATGATTCCAGAGCAGACGAAGCTACAATTACTGTAATTGCTACAGGACTTCATAATGTTGGCGGAAGTGCTTCAAAATTAAAATCAAGACTGGAAAATCAGGGAAGAACATCTGCGATGCCACATGGTCAGCAAGGACATGCATCTGCATATGAGAGACCGGTACGTCAGAGCAGTGCAATGTATGGACAGCAGCAGGCAGTACGTACACCGCAGGCAGAACGTCCGGTATCACCAAGACTTGATTTCGGAACAACAACACAGAGAGAGACAACGGGAACTGCAACAAGACGTCCAATGGGTGGAACCACTCCTACACTGGATACACCTAGAACACCTACAAGCAAGGTGAAAGAACAGTCAATTAAAATTCCTGATTTCTTTAAAAAATAATCACATAAAGAATAGTACTACTTAGAATACAGAGAATATGCCGCAGGCAGTTTCTCTTACATACATTACTATAAGAAAGATCGTACACAGGTTGGCGTGAGCTGACTTGTATACGGTCTTTTTTTGTGTATCTTAGTTTTACTAATATGTTCGCAGGGTTACGAGAGCTGTCGAACGAAAAACGGAATCACATACAGTATCTGACAAAATCCTTTTGAAAAAATTTATATAATGTTACTTGTTTAAAAAAACAAATTTATTTCTGTGCACGGAAAGAGAAAGAAGGCCTGATGTGTACTATGAATTATATGTAGATGTGTTTTTTATGGTGAATTTTACAATGGATGCGATTCTTTTGATCCTTCTGAAGAAATTACTTGCCTGTCCGGCGGGGTATGGAAGGGTTTTTGCAGGAGCAGCAACTGGAGCCGCGATGACATGTATTGCAATTGTCATATTCAGGAAAACACCGGTATTAAGATTTGTAGTATTTCATGGAGTCATTAATGTAGTAATGATGAAGGCCGGCCTTGGAATAAAATGGGGCCGGGAATTGTTCAGAGGATGGGTGCTCTTGTATATAGAGTCATTTCTGCTGGGAGGTGTGTTCCAGTTCGTTCAACAGTATATAAGGCGGGGAAGTATGTTCTTTTTATTGGCTGTAATCAGTTACTACCTCGTGTCGGTAATCTGGAAAATCATTTTATTCTTTTCAGAGAAAGGAAATCGTTACTGTGAAGTCGAAGTGTTTTTTGGAGAAAAAAATGACAGACTGAGAGGACTGATAGATACAGGGAATACATTGAGTGATACGATCAGTAATGATCCTGTCAGTATTATAGACAGAGCATCTGTAAGAAGACTGACAGAGGAAAAGAAACCGGAACGATTCAGATATATTTCTTATCATTCCATCGGGAAAAAAGAGGGTGTGATGCCGGCGTTCCGGCTGGATAAGATGCAGATCATACGGGATGGAAACAAGATAAATGTGGAACATCCATTAGTGGCAGTAAGTGAAGAAGAATTAGGTTCAGAAAATTATCAGATGATTATCAATCCAGATATATTGACAGGAGGAAAGAAAAATGGTGATAAAAGTGGCAGTTCCACATCAGTTTAAATTGAAAGTTATTCCGGATTTCCGGTCTCTCTTTTTTTCGGACAAAAAAGACATTCATTATATAGGAGGATCGGATATTCTTCCGGCACCATTGGAAACAGAGGAAGAAAGAAAAGCAATACGGGGACTGGGGACAGAGAATGATGAACAGGCAAGAAAAATGCTGATTGAACACAATCTTCGTCTGGTTGTGTATATTGCAAAGAAATTTGATAATACCGGAGTAGGAGTTGAGGATTTGATTTCTATAGGTACAATTGGGTTGATAAAAGCAATTAATACGTTTGATCCAGATAAGAATATCAAACTTGCAACGTATGCATCCAGATGTATTGAAAATGAGATTCTGATGTATCTGAGGAGAAATAGTAAGACCAAGATGGAAGTGTCGATTGATGAGCCTTTAAACGTCGACTGGGATGGAAATGAACTGCTGTTGTCGGACATTTTGGGAACAGAGGAAGATGCTGTCTATAAGGATCTGGAAAATGATGCAGAGAAGAAAGTACTGATCAAAGCAATCAGCCGCCTGTCAGGAAGGGAACAGATGATCATCCGGATGAGGTTCGGTTTGGGGACAGCCGACGGAGAAGAAAAGACACAGAAAGAGGTGGCAGATATGCTTGGTATTTCCCAGTCTTACATATCCAGATTAGAGAAAAAGATTATGCAAAGATTGCGCCGGGAAATGGTGAAGTATTCCTGAAAATGTGCTACAATAAAAAGAAAAAGGGGTTGGTCATATGAGGCTTAGTTTTTTTGGAGCAGCCCATGAAGTGACTGGAAGCTGTCATCTTCTTGAAGCATGCGGAAAGAATATCTTGATTGACTGTGGAATGGAGCAGGGACCGGATCTTTACGAGAATCAGGAACTTCCGGTTGCACCGGGAGATGTAGATTACATTCTTCTGACACATGCACATATTGATCATTCCGGAAATATTCCGCTTCTGGTGAAAAAAGGATTTTCCGGGGAGATCATCACCACATTTGCAACGGCGGATCTTTGTGATATTATGCTTCGTGACAGCGCACATATTCAGGAATTTGAAGCGGAATGGAGAAACAGGAAGGCAAGAAGAAGCGGAGAACCGGAATACGAACCGATTTATACGGTTGCAGACGCAGATGCCGCAACGAAGCTTCTGGCACCGGTAGATTACGGACAGAAGATTACGTTGTGTGACGGAATTGAAGTAAGATTCAATGATGTGGGGCATCTGCTTGGATCGGCAAGCATTGAAGTATGGATAACCGAAGGAGATGTCTCAAAGAAGGTTGTATTTTCCGGAGATGTGGGAAATGTCAATCAGCCGATCATTAAAGATCCCCAGTTAGTAAAAGAGGCAGACTATCTGGTGATCGAATCTACATACGGAGACCGTACACATGGTGAGGATATTCCAGATTATGTGGGAGAGTTTACAAGGATTTTGAGAGAGACATTCCAAAAAGGCGGCAATGTGGTGATTCCTTCTTTTGCGGTTGGACGTACGCAGGAGATTTTGTACTTTATCCGTGAGATCAAAGAAAAGAATCTGCTTCCGGAATTTCCGGGATTTGAAGTATATGTGGACAGTCCGCTTGCAATCGAAGCGACGAATGTGTTTAATAAAAATGTCAAAGGATGTTTTGATGAGGAAGCAATGGAATTGGTAAATCAGGGGATTAATCCTCTGCTGTTCCGGGGTCTGAAGACGACGATTACCAGTGACGAGTCCAGACAGATCAACTTTGATACAAAACCGAAAGTTATCCTGTCTGCATCCGGTATGTGCGAAGCAGGACGGATCCGGCATCATTTGAAACACAATCTGTGGCGTCCGGAATGCACGATCTGTTTTGTGGGATATCAGGCAGTCGGAACGCTTGGAAGAAAACTGATTGAGGGTGCAGAGAGTGTAAAGCTGTTTGGAGAGAATATTACGGTCAATGCCAGGATCGAGGTATTGAAAGGAATCAGCGGACATGCAGATATGAATGGTCTTTTGGACTGGATTAGGGGATTTGAAAAAATACCGGACCGCGTAATGGTTGTGCATGGGGAAGATACAGTGACAGATCATTTTGCAAAACTGGTAGAAGATACATTCGGTTGTCCGGCATTCGCACCATATTCAGGTGGAACGGTAGACCTCGCAGCAAATGAGATTATAACGATCGGACAGAAGATTCCGAAAAAATCAGATGAGAAACCGAGTAAGCTTAAGAGTGCATCCGCATTTAATCGTCTGGTGGCAGCTGCAAAGCGTTTGCTGAACGTTGTGTATAAGAATGAAGGCCTGGCGAATAAAGATATGGCCAAGTTCGAGACCCAGATTCAGAATCTGGCAGATAAGTGGGATAGATAACGCAGAATCTGCCAGATGTCAAGGAGTAAAATTTTTTTTATTTGATAAGAAACCGCATAAGCCTGTGCGATAAGGAGCATCATCTTAATAGAAACTGATGGATGAGATTCTGACAGGAGGTCTGTAATGGCACAGGGAAAGGTAGAAATATGTGGTGTGAATACGGCAAAGCTTCCTATCCTGAATGAAGAGGAGAAGGAAGCTTTGTTTGTACGCATCAAAGAAGGAGACCGGGAAGCGAAAGAAGAGTACATTAAAGGAAATTTACGACTTGTCCTGAGCGTGATAAGACGATTTGGGGCAAGCGGGGAGAACCCGGATGATCTGTTCCAGATTGGGTGTATCGGACTGATTAAGGCGGTTAATAATTTTAACACAGAATTAGAGGTAAAATTTTCCACCTATGCAGTACCAATGATCATTGGAGAAATCAGAAGGTACATGAGAGATAACAATTCCATTCGTGTCAGCCGGTCACTCAGAGATACGGCATATAAAGCAATCTATGCAAGGGAAAGTTACAGAAAGAAGAACCAGAAAGAACCGACGGTGCAGGAAATTGCGACAGAAATTGGCATATCCAAAGAGGATATTATGTTTGCTTTGGATGCAATCCAGATACCGATGAGTCTGCAGGAACCGGTCTATAATGATGGTGGAGATGCATTGTATGTGATGGATCAATTGAGTGATCAGACGAATAAAGAAGAAAAATGGGTGGAAGACCTGTCACTGGAGGAAGCAATGAAGCATCTTGATGAACGGGAACGTTATATTATCAAGCTCCGGTTCTTTCAGGGAAGAACGCAGATGGAAGTTGCAAAGGAGATACGGATATCCCAGGCTCAGGTCAGCAGGCTGGAGAAGAATGCGTTGAAAACTATGCGCCAGTACCTTATCTAAGGGCTGGCGCATTTTTGGTATTGCATTTTTGACGGTCTCATACTATGATATTTGCAGGAGGAATTTGTATAATGAAAGCTTGTATATTTGATCTGGATGGAACATTAACAAATACATTGGAATCTATGACATATTCCGTAAATCTGACACTTGAGGAGATGGGACTTTCCAAGATCACAAAAGATCAGTGCAGGTTGTTCGTCGGGAATGGCGCCAGGGTATTAATGGAAAAGTCACTGAAAGCAGCCGGAGACACAGATGCTTCAAGGATTGAAGAGGGGATGGAAATATACGGACGTATATTTGACCGGAATTGTACATATCATGTAACACCTTATGAAGGAATCCCGGAGATGTTGAAAGCATTGAAAGATAAAGGAATTCACCTGGCAGTTCTTTCCAATAAGCCGGACCGTCAGACAGTAAAAGTTGTGAAAGCAATCTTTGGAGAAGAATTGTTTGATTATGCACAGGGACAGAAAGAAGGTATCCGAAGAAAACCGGAACCGGACGGAGTATGGTATCTTATAGAACAGATGCATGTATCAAAAGAAGAATGCCTGTATATCGGAGATTCAGAAGTTGATGCGGCAACCGGAAGGAATGCAGGCCTTAAGACGATAGGCGTGTTGTGGGGATTCCGGGACAGAAAAACGTTAGAAACTGCGGGAGCAGATGATCTGATCGACAGACCGGATGAACTGTTGCAGTTTGTGTAATATTACGATAAGGGAGGTTGAGATGTATGTACGAGTATGATGAAGAATGTCTGCAGACGTTTATTTTGAATCAGGGACAGCTGTTTGATGAACCGGTTGCAGAGACTTTGGAAGAGGCAGAGGCTTTTCTGGAGGACTGTATGGCTTCTATCGTAGATAATATCGGAGAAGTCAGGGAATTCCTTGATCAGGAAGGAATGGATGTCAGTGGAATGTCTGACGAAGAGATTGAAGATGCATCAGAAGTATTTGCGCTATCGGATGGTCGTTATCTTATCGTTGAAGGATAAAAGCAAAAAGACGAAAGTACCTGCCGGGTGGCATCGCACAGGCCACTGTCAGATGTAAGAAAAAGCCGCAACTACTTTGTAGTTCCGGCTTTTTTCAATGCAGTTTCAATGGCCTGGACAATCAGCTGGGAAGTGTAAGGAGTGTCAGATGAATACTGGATATTGTCGAGTGACTGTTTTTTGTAGACCTGTTCGGCAATATCTTCGATCGCAGGTTCGATGAACGGATACATGGTTGTGATAGATTCGTTCAGATTGGTGAAACGGATGGAATTGATATGGGATTCATCTACAGTCACCTCAACTTCCAGCGCAGTATTGTTCAGAGTGATATCTGAGGTGTAGATTCCTGGAGTATAGATCTGGTTATCTTTTGAGGCGGAGCGATGTTCTGGGCGGAACATGAATATCAAAAGCAGGATCAGAATAATGGCCAATACTGCGAAAATAACGGTATAGATGATTTCTTTCATGTGAAGTACAACAATTTTTGTTTTGGAACTCATAGTGAGACCTCCTGGTAATTGGTTTCAAAGATTGTTTCATTTTCTATAATGTATGAAAAATGTGGAAGAATTATTCGTTTAATTTTTCCGTGACAAATGGAAAAGGTTCTTGTAGAATGATAAAAGAAATGGAAGGTGAAAAATTATGTTTATTATTGCAGGACTTGGAAATCCTACACTTCAGTATGAAGGAACCAGACACAATGTAGGGTTTGATGTCATAGATATGTTGGCAGACAGATATAATATTTCTGTAGACGGAAGAAAAGGAAGAGCACTGATCGGCAAAGGAATGATCGGGGGACAGAAGGTGCTTCTGGCAAAACCGCAGACGTATATGAATCTGAGCGGGGAAAGCTTAAGAGAACTGGTCAATTATTATAAGATTGATGAAGAACACGAACTTCTTGTGATCTATGATGATATCAGTCTGGATGTAGGGCAGTTGAGAATCCGTAAGAAAGGAAGCGCCGGAGGGCATAATGGAATAAAAAATATTATTGCCAACCTTGGAACCGATGTGTTTCCGAGAATCAAGATCGGTGTTGGGGAGAAGCCAAAGAAATACGACCTGGCGGATTATGTACTGGGACATTTTTCGAAAGAAGACCGTGAATTGATGGAAGAGGGATATGACCGCGCAGACCATGCGGTGGGAATGATCTTAAATGGAGAGATCGAGGCTGCCATGAACCAGTATAACAGGAAAGTAAAGCCTAAGGAGGCATAAAAAGATGCAGGGCTTAATCGGACCGTTAAAAGAACTTGCAGAGTTTGAAGAACTTTGTATAAATAAGAAAAAAGATGCAGGAATGATCCGTGTATGCGGATGTGTGAATTCCCAGAAATCTCATATGATGTATGCAATTGGCGATGGCTGTAAATACAAGGTCATCGCCTGTTCCAGTGAGACAAAAGCAAAACAGATATATGAAGAATACCGATTCCTGGACAACAATACTTATCTGTATCCGGCAAAGGATTTTCTGTTCTATAAAGCAGATATCCGTAGTAAAGAGCTGGTGAAGCAGAGAATGGAAGGAATCCAGGCAGTGCTTTCCGGAACACCTGTGACGATTGTGACAAGTCTGGACGGGTTCATGGATCACCTCGCACCAAAAGAGAGTATTGAAGAAAAAGTACTGAAGATACAAAACGACAGTGTCCTTAAACTGGACGAGATGGCAGAGAGACTTTCTGATGTAGGGTATGACAGGGAAGTACAGGTAGAAGGCCCGGGGCAGTTTGCAGTGCGGGGAGGAATACTGGATATCTATCCACTGACGGAGGAGTTTCCGGTAAGGATTGAATTTTGGGGAGATGAGGTGGATTCTATCCGGACTTTTGACGTGGAGAGTCAGCGGTCCCTTGAGAATATGACAGAAATTACCATCTATCCGGCGGTGGAATTTCCGCAGGGAGAAGAGAAGGGAGTATCGTTCCTGGATTATTTTTCGAAAGAAGATACCATTCTTTTTCTGGATGAACCGGTGCGTCTTGTGGAGCGCGGACAGAATATTGAAGAAGAGTTTTTGGAAGCGCAGAAAAAGCGTCTGGAGAACGGGTATGAACTGGAAGAGGAAGAGGCAAAGATATTTCCGGTTGCAGATATCCTGAAGAAGATCAATACTTACAGCAGTATCGGCTTTTTTGCGTTAGAGATGAAGTGCAGGGGATTGGAAGTAAGAGAATCTTATGAAATCCAGGCTAAGAGTGTGAATCCGTACAATAACAGTTTTGAGATGCTGACACAGGATCTTAAGAGACTGAAAAGAAACGGATACAGGGTAGTCCTGCTGTCAGGATCGAGAACTCGTGCAAAGAGGCTGGCGGAAGATTTAAGAGATTATAATCTAAGCAGTTATTACGGTGAAGAATTGGACCGCGAAGTAAAGCCTGGAGAAATTATGACGGCATATGGATACATTGCGGAAGGGTATGAATATCCAATGCTTAAATTCACTGTGATCGCAGAGTCGGACATTTTCGGAAAAAGAAAAAAGAAGAAAAAGAGAAAGACTTATGAAGGACGCAAGATCCAGAGCTTTTCGGAACTGAAGCCGGGAGATTATGTTGTTCATGAGAATCATGGTATAGGCGTCTATCAGGGAATTGAAAAGATCGTTGTAGACAAGATTTCAAAAGATTATATGAAAATCTCGTATGCACAGGGCGGGAATCTCTATATTCCGGCAACACAGCTGGATCTGATACAGAAATATGCCAGTGCCGATGCAAAAAAACCAAAGCTGAATAAGCTGGGAACCCAGGAGTGGAATCGGACCAAGACCAGGGTGCGCGGTGCCGTAAAAGAGATTGCAAGAGATCTGGTGAAGCTGTATGCGGCAAGACAGGAGCAGGATGGTTATGTCTACGGAGAAGATACAGTATGGCAGAGAGAATTTGAAGAGATGTTTCCGTTTGAAGAGACGGAAGATCAGATGATGGCGATCGAGGCTGTAAAAAAAGATATGGAAAGTCATAAGATCATGGATCGTCTGATCTGTGGGGATGTTGGATTTGGTAAGACGGAGGTTGCAATCCGTGCGGCATTCAAAGCTGTACAGGAGAGTAAGCAGGTAGTCTATCTGGTTCCGACAACGATTCTTGCACAGCAGCATTACCGGACATTCGTACAGCGTATGAAAGAGTTCCCGGTGCGGATTGACCTGATGTGCAGATTCCGTACACCGGCACAGCAGAAAAAGACGATCGAGGATGCGAAAAAGGGACTGGTAGATATCATTATCGGAACACATCGGGTACTGAGTGAAGACTTGAAATTCAAAGATCTAGGGCTTCTGATCATCGATGAAGAACAGCGGTTCGGTGTTCAGCACAAAGAAAAAATCAAGAAATTGAAGGAAAATGTAGATGTATTGACACTTACAGCGACTCCGATCCCGAGAACACTTCATATGAGCCTGATCGGTATTCGCGATATGAGTGTATTGGAGGAAGCACCGAATGACCGTATGCCGATCCAGACATATGTTATGGAATATAATGACGAGATGGTACGTGAAGCAATCGAACGGGAATGCGCAAGACAGGGGCAGGTATACTATGTCTATAACCGTGTGGAAGATATCGATGAGGTAGCAGGACATGTGCAGAAGCTGGTGCCGGATCTGTCGGTTGCCTATGCGCACGGACAGATGCGGGAGCATGAACTGGAGAGGATCATGTACGACTTTATCAACGGAGAGATCGATGTGTTGGTATCCACAACGATCATAGAGACCGGACTGGATATCTCAAATGCAAATACGATGATCATTCATGATGCAGACCGGCTTGGACTTTCACAGCTTTACCAGCTGCGCGGACGTGTCGGACGTTCCAACCGCATGGCATATGCATTCCTTCTCTACCGGAGAGATAAGATGTTAAGAGAAGTGGCAGAAAAGAGGCTGGCTGCTATCCGTGAATTCACGGACCTTGGCTCAGGATTCAAGATTGCGATGCGTGACCTGGAAATCCGTGGAGCGGGAAATCTTTTGGGTGCGGAGCAGCATGGTCATATGGAGGCGGTCGGATATGACCTTTACTGTAAGATGTTGAACGAAGCGGTGAAGCATCTGAAAGGTGAGATGGAAGAAGAGGAGACCTTCACAACTACGATGGATCTGAATGTGGATGCATTTATTCCGGCATCTTATATTCCGAATGAATACCAGAAACTGGATGTCTATAAACGAATCGCTGCAATTGAGAGCCGGGAAGAAATGGAAGATATGGCAGAAGAACTGACAGACCGGTTTGGAGATATTCCGAAGAAGGTGGAGAAACTTCTGGAAGTTGCCGCATTGAAAGCACAGGCACATCAGTTGTATGTAACGGCTGTCGAACAAAAGGGAGAGGTTTACACATTTATCATGTATGAAAAAGCGAAGGTACATCCGGAACGGATTCCGAAGCTGATCGAAGATTTCCGTGGGGAACTGACATTCAAAGCAGATGGAGCCCAGCCGTGTTTTATCTATGAGAAGAAGAGAAGAAATCTGAAAGAGAAGCAGACAGATGCACTGGAAATTACGAAAAATGTGTTAAATGGGTTGAAAGGATTGATAGGCGGAGAAAAAAGCGGTATAATTGACCCATTAAGCAAATAAAGGCAGGTTAGGATAAATGAAAAAAAGAGCATTAATATTAGCGCTGGCAGGGATTATGGCAGCATCACTTACCGGATGTGGATCGCTGAAGGATGATGCGGTGGTCGTAAAAGCAGGAGATGAAGAGATCACGGCAGGTGTTGCAAATTTCTATGCAAGATATGCACAGGCTCAGTACGAAACATACTTTGCGAGTTATTTCGGCGGAGATGATATGTGGACGAAAAATGCGTCAGACGGCAAGACCTATGAAGAATCGATCAAAGAAACTTTGCTGGATGATCTGAAGAATATGGCACTTCTGGAAAAGCATATGAAGGATTATGACGTAAAGCTTACAAAAGCAGATAAAAAGGCAATCGATGATGCGGCTGAAGAATTTGACAAGGCCAACTCCCAGAAGAAAAAAGACAAGGTATCTGGTTCCGAAGAGAATGTAAAACGTGTCATGACATTGATGGTGATCGAGCAGAAGATGCGTTCGGCAATCGTAACGGAAGCAAATGTGAATGTAACAGATGAAGAAGCAGTACAGAAGCATATGCAGTATGTGGAGTTTGATTATACTACATCATCAGATTCGTCCGATTCATCAGATACGACTGTATCCGATGATGAGAAGAAGCAGGTAAAGGAAAAAGCTGCGGTATTTGCAGAGGGAGCAAAGACGGCGGAAGATTTTGCATCCTATGCAACCGAACAGGGAACCGAAGCAAAAGATGCAACGTTTGATTCGGATTCTGTAAGTCCGTCTAAAGAAGTTGTAAAAGCAGCAGACAAATTGGGAGAAGGTGAGCTTACGGGTGTGGTTGAAAGCGATACCGCATGCTATGTGGCAAAAGTTACAAGCCTCAATGATGAAGCAGCCACAGAGACCAAGAAACAGTCCCTGCTCACGGAGAAACAGGATAAATACTATAAAAAAGTATTAAAGAAATGGAAGAAAGAGGAAAAAATCACTGTTCACAAAGGAACATGGAATAAGATTGATTTCACGAAATTGAGCGTAAAAGCCAAAGATACAAGTACAACCGGAACAAGCACAGACAGTGCTTCGGGTAACTAAGACGAATAGAGATAAGAAGAATGGGCAGCATCCAACCGGGTGCCGCCCATTAATAATGGTACTGTCTTAATTCATAAAAGCAGATACGATCTCGTTAACGAGCTTTCCGTCTGCCTTGCCTTTTACTTTAGGCATCAGGTTCTTCATGATCTTTCCTTTATCCTTTGCAGTAGGAGCATCCAGTCCCATTTCTGCAAGAACAGAAGCAACAACTTCTTTGATCTCTGCTTCATCCATCATCTTAGGAGCATACTGTTCCAGAACTGCAAGACGCTTATTGCATTCTTCGATGATCTCTGTACGGTCTGCAGGAGTCATATCGAGTGTCTCTTTTGTCTGCTTGATCTCTTTTAAGATAACCTGTGTCTCTTCTTCCGGTGTCAGATCCGCACGTTTGTCGATTGCTTTATTCTTAAGAGCTGCAAGCAGCATGGATAAAGTTTCCTTTGTGTCTTTGTCTTTTGCTTTCATGGCTTTGACCATATCAGCACGTACTTCATCAATTTTACTCATGATTCATTCCTCCTAATATTTTCTTCCAACTATTATACAAAACTATTGAAAAAATATCCAGTCTAATATCAGAATGAATAATTCCATCTTTTTCTCAGCATACTAACCATATGTTAGAAAATATGGAAAAAACAGAAAAAAACAGGAGGAAGATAAATGCTATGAAAGCAACAGGAATCGTAAGAAGAATCGATGATCTGGGACGTGTAGTCGTTCCAAAAGAAATCAGAAGAACACTGAGGATCAGGGAAGGCGACCCACTGGAGATATTCACGGACAAGGAAGGAGAGATTATTCTGAAGAAATATTCTCCGATCGGAGAATTATCGGCATTCGCCAAACAGTATGCAGAAAGTCTGTCGCAGATGCTGGGATGTCTGGCAGGAATCTGTGATATGGATCAGGTGGTCGCAGCGGCAGGAAACGGGAAGAAAGAGCTGCAGGATGAAGATATAACAAGGGAACTCGGAGAGTTTCTGAAGGAAAGAAAGACGCAGAATGCAAAAGCAGGAGAAAAAAGATATGTGCCGGTGGTGAGCAAAACAGAACCTTACAGTCAGGAGGTGATCAGTCCGATCCTGTGTGCGGGGGATGTGATCGGGGCGGTACTCCTGCTGAACATGGATCAGAAAGACCTGTTTGAAGAAAGAGAAATCTGCCTTGCGGAATATACAGCGAAGGTTCTGGGAAAACAGATGGAACAATAGAACAATTATGGACAGAACAGAAGCATAAATGAGAGTCTCTCTTCATAATCTGTGATAGATGAGGAGGGAGCAGATGAGAAAAAAAGAACAAAATGAAGTATGGATCATGTGGATGGTGAAAGCTCTTCTTGCGGCATATGTAGTGACAGGTATTCTTCTGATAATACTGGCGCTGGCTCTTTATAAATTCGAATTAAATGAAGGCGCGGTGACGGCAGGAGTGACGGCAGTCTATCTGATCTCGACATTTACCGGCGGACTTGTGGTGGGAAAACTTGCAAAAGTCAGGCGGTTCCTGTGGGGAATTGTTCTGGGAATATTGTATTTTGCGTTACTTTTGCTTGTCACAGTCGGAATCTACCGCACATTTCATGGAAGCAGTACAGAGATATTGGTGACATTTGCGTTGTGTGCGGGAGGCGGCATGGCCGGCGGAATGATATCCTAAGAAAAGGATTGCGAAACCTATATTGAAATGTTATAATAACATAAGTTAAGCAATAGTAAGGAGGGACATGAACATGAAACATGTAAAATCATTGAATAAACCTATGAACAGCAACCTGAAAAAAAGTGGATGTGGCGAATGTCAGACATCATGCCAGTCAGCATGTAAGACATCCTGCACAGTAGGAAATCAGACTTGCGAACAGAACAAATAATTTAAAATCATATGGATACTCGGGACAGCGGTCTTTAGGGTCGCTGTTTCTTGCTGTTCATGGAATTATTTGACAACATGAGATTTCAGACAATCAGAGAAATAACAGGAATTTTCCGATATAGAATATGAAAAACAAGAAAGGGGTACCAGATATGATTCATCAGTACCGTAATAATGGATACAATATCGTTATGGATGTGTACAGCGGCTCTGTACATGTGGTAGATGATGTCTGTTATGATGTGATCGCAAAATTGAACGGATCAGAGACAGAACCAACTGCCGGAACATTAAAAGAAACAGATGTAAAAGATCAGCTTCTACAGTCACTGGGAAATAAATACGAAGCGTCAGATATCGAAGATGCATTGTCAGACGTGATCGAGCTGACAGAAGGCGGACAGTTATTTGTAAAAGATACATACGAATGTATGATTGAAGAGGTGAAGAAGAGGAAAACGGTCGTAAAAGCATTGTGCCTGCACATTGCACATGACTGTAACCTTGCCTGTAAATATTGCTTCGCAGAAGAGGGAGAGTACCACGGAAGACGTGCACTTATGAGCTTTGAAGTGGGTAAGAAGGCACTGGATTTCCTGATCGCAAATTCCGGAAACCGCCGCAACCTGGAAGTTGACTTCTTCGGAGGGGAACCTCTGATGAATTGGCAGGTTGTAAAAGATCTGGTGGCTTACGGAAGAGAACAGGAGAAGATCCATAACAAGCATTTCCGTTTTACCGTTACGACCAATGGTGTCCTTTTAAATGATGAGATACAGGAATTTGTAAATAAAGAGATGGACAATGTTGTATTAAGTCTGGATGGAAGAAAGGAAATCAATGACCAGATGCGTCCGTTCCGTAACGGAACGGGAAGCTATGATTTGATCGTTCCGAAATTCCAGAAGCTTGCAGAAAGCAGAAATCAGGAAAAATATTATATCCGTGGAACATTTACAAGAAACAATCTGGACTTTTCCAATGATATTATGCATTTTGCAGATCTTGGATTCAAACAGATGTCGATCGAGCCGGTCGTTGGAGATGAAAGCGATCCGTATGCGATCAGGGAGGAAGATCTTCCTAAGATCATGGAGGAATATGATAAACTTGCGAAGATGATGATCGAACGCGAGAAAGAGGGAAAAGGCTTCAATTTCTTCCATTTTATGATAGATTTAAATGGTGGTCCGTGTGTGGCAAAACGTTTATCCGGATGCGGTTCCGGAACAGAATATCTGGCTGTTACACCATGGGGCGACCTCTATCCATGCCATCAGTTCGTCGGACAGGATGATTTTCTGATGGGTAATGTGGACGATGGAATCGTGAAGCCGGAGATTGCGGACGATTTCAGAAGCTGTAATGTGTATTCGAAAGATAAATGCAGAAACTGTTTTGCAAAATTCTATTGCAGTGGTGGATGTATGGCAAACTCTTACAATTTCCACGGTACGATCCATGATACCTATGAGATCGGCTGTGAGATGCAAAGGAAGCGTGTAGAGTGTGCGATCATGATGAAGGCTGCACTTGCAGAAGAATAAATAATTCGAGAGGATGTGTAGGAGAACGATGAAAAAGTCAAAAAGCATACTGAGTCTGCTTCTGACGGTAATCCTCATCGTCGGTCTTGGTTTTACTGTTATCGCAGGAATTGGAAAATCTAAGACCGGTGCGATGAAGAACATCAAACTTGGTCTGGATCTAGCCGGTGGTGTCAGCATCACTTATCAGGTAAAAGATAAGAATCCGACCAAAGAAGAGATGAGTGATACAATCTATAAGCTGCAAAAGCGAGTAGAGCAGTACAGTACAGAAGCAAGTGTATACCAGGAGGGAGACGATCGAATCAATATCGAGATTCCTGGTGTTACAGATGCCAATAAGATTCTGGATGAACTTGGAAAACCAGGTTCCCTTTCTTTCCAGACGGCAGATGGTGAGACGGTCCTTACAGGAACCGATGTAAAGAGCGCATCTGCAAAGAGTGGTCAGGATGATATGGGGAATAAAGAATACTCCGTAGAACTGAACCTGACAAAATCAGGAACAAAGAAATTTGCTACAGCAACACAGAACAATATCGGAAAACAGATTGCGATCATTTATGACGGTGAGACCATCTCCAGTCCGGTTGTCCAGTCTGCGATCACAGGCGGACAGGCTTATATTACCGGAGACTTTACATACGAAGAAGCTGATAATCTGGCATCAACGATCCGTATCGGTGGACTGAAACTGGAACTGGAAGAATTACGTTCGAATGTAGTCGGAGCACAACTTGGAGAACAGGCACTTAGCACAAGTCTGAAGGCGGGAGTGATCGGTCTGATCCTGGTATTCCTGTTTATGATTCTAGTATACAGGCTTCCGGGACTGGCATCCAGTCTGGCACTGCTGATCTATACAGAGATTGTACTGGTGATCCTGAATGCATTTGATGTAACCTTAACCCTTCCGGGTATTGCAGGTATCATTTTAAGTATTGGTATGGCGGTGGATGCGAACGTTATCATCTTTGCCCGTGTGCGTGAAGAGATGGCGAAAGGAAAAACTGTGAAGTCATCACTCAAGGCAGGATTCCAGAAAGCAATGTCAGCTATCGTTGACGGTAACATAACAACCCTGATTGCAGCAGCGGTTCTGTGGTTCAAAGGTTCCGGAACAGTAAAAGGATTCGCACAGACACTGGCAATCGGTATTGTGGTATCCATGTTTACCGCACTGGTGATCACACGTATGATCGTATATGCATTCTATGGAATCGGAATCCGCAAAGAGAGTCTGTATTATCATCAGATGAAAGAAAGAAAGCCGGTGAATTTCCTCGGAAAGAAGAAGATATTCTTCAGCGTTTCCATTGCACTGATCCTTGCAGGATTTGTGATCATGGGAGTCAATTCGGCAAAGGGAAATGGAGCACTGGCATACAGTCTGGATTTCCAGGGCGGAACTTCTATGAATGTGAAATTTGACAAAGATTATTCTATCGATGAGATCGATGAAGAGATTGTTCCTGTAGTAGAAAAGATTACAGGAGACCACAACATTCAGACACAGAAGGTGTCCGGAACCAAACAGGTCATTATTAAAACAAAGACATTAAGTCTTGCGAAACGTGAGCAGGTCAACAAAGCACTGAAAACTACATTCGGAGTGAAAGAATCCGATATCACAGCTGAAAATATAAGTTCTACGATCAGTGGTGAGATGCGTCGTGATGCAGTAATTGCTGTGATCGTGGCAACAATCTTTATGCTGCTTTACATCTGGTTCCGTTTCAAAGATGTACGTTTTGCTACAAGTGCGGTTGCGGCACTGTTACATGACGTTCTGGTGGTACTTGCATTCTATGCGGCATCCAGAATCTCAGTGGGAACAACATTTATTGCATGTATGCTGACGATTGTCGGTTATTCCATCAATGCAACGATTGTAATCTTTGACAGAATCCGTGAGGAACTTCCACTGATGAAGAGAAACGATGATCTGGCTGAAGTGGTAAATAAGTGTATAACACAGACGTTGACAAGAAGTATTTATACATCGTTGACGACATTTATCATGGTATTTGTTCTGTTTATTATGGGTGTAAGTTCTATTCGTGAATTTGCAGCACCGCTTATGGCAGGTATCATCTGCGGAGGATATTCTTCCGTATGTATCACAGGAGCCCTGTGGTATGTTATGAAAACAAAAGTCTCTAAAAAAGCAACAAACAAAAAGAAAAAATAAATCAGAAAATGATTTGAAAAGCAGTTATGCCTGTTGACAGGGTATAACTGCTTTTTTAAAATTAAAAAGTAATTGTACTTAGACTGAAGAGACAAAGGAGCGACAACAATGGAACGATGGGTTCTGCTGCGGAAAGGCGCAGATTTTGAGGCAATAGGGAAAAAATACCAGATCAGCCCGCGGCTGGCATGTCTGATCCGGAACAGGGATGTGATCGGGGAAGAAGCGGTTGACCGCTATCTGAATGGAACAATCAGTGATCTGTATGATGGAATGCTGATGAAAGATATGGATAAAGCAATCGATATTCTGAAAGAGAAGATCCTGGAAGATAAGAAAATCCGGGTGATCGGAGATTATGATATAGACGGGGTGAATGCAACTTACATTCTGCTGGAAGGACTGGAACGTCTCGGTGCGGATGTGGACAGTGATATACCAGACCGTATCAGTGACGGATATGGACTGAACAGGCATCTGGTCGAAAGAGCTTATGAAGCCGGTGTAGATACGCTCATTACCTGTGATAATGGGATCGCGGCAGCAGATGAAATCGCGTATGGAAAAGAAATGGGGATGACAGTGATCGTAACAGATCACCATGAGGTCCCGTTTGATGAACAGGATGGAGAAAAACGATACAGAATTCCGCCGGCAGATGCGGTTATGGATCCTAAGCAGCCGGATTGTCTCTATCCATTTAAAGGACTCTGCGGTGCTGCGGTTGCATACAAGCTGATGGAGGCATTGTGGGAGAGTATGGGAATGGATTCGGCGGATCTGGATGATCTGATCGAAAATGTTGCGATCGCTACGATCGGAGACGTGATGGATCTGGAAGATGAGAACCGTATTTTTGTCAAAGAAGGTCTTCAGATGCTGAGGCGCACAAAGAATCCGGGATTGAAAGCTTTGATCGAGTGTACAGGGATTGACAAGAACAGCCTGAATTCCTATCATATCGGTTTTGTACTCGGGCCATGTATCAATGCCAGCGGAAGATTGGATACAGCAAAACGTGCGCTGGAATTACTGAGAGCAGGAACGCAGAAGGAGGCAGATATCCTTGCAGGAGACTTGAAAGCGTTGAATGACAGCAGGAAGGATATGACGGAAGAGGCTGTAAAACAGGCAGAAGAGCAGGTGGAGACAACAACCATTTCCAAGGACAAGGTGTTGGTCGTTTATCTTCCGGATTGTCATGAAAGTCTGGCAGGTATCGTCGCTGGAAGGATAAGAGAGAACTATTATAAACCGGTGTTTGTACTGACGGATGCAGAAGAAGGAGTGAAAGGATCCGGCAGGTCGATCGACGGATACCACATGTATGAAGAACTGAATAAATGCAAAGAATTTCTGACGAAGTTTGGCGGACACCGGCTGGCAGCCGGATTGTCACTTCCGAAAGAGAATGTCGGGAAATTTCGCGAGATGTTGAATAAAAACTGTACGCTGACCGAAGAAGAGATGAAAGAAAAAGTAACTATCGATATGGAGATGCCGTTCGGATGTGTGACGGAAGGATTGGTGAAAGAATTGGAACTTCTGGAACCATTTGGAAAAGGAAATACAAAACCGGTATTTGCAGCACGCGATGTCACATTACTTGGTGCAAGAATTCTTGGGAAGAATAGAAATGTACTGAAATTACAGGTGCAGGATGTGAATGGATGCAGGATCGAAGCAATGCTGTTCCATCATGCAGATGATTTTCTGGGCAAACTGGAAGAACAGTATGGAAAGACAGAAGTGGAGGCACTCTTAAAAGGTCGTGGCAGACAGATCCGGATCTCGATGACATATTATCCGGATATTAATGAATATATGGGGAAAAAGACACCACAGATTGTGGTGACGCATTACCGTTAAACCATAGATTGAAAATTAGAAAAAGTAATGCTATACTTAAAGTTGTATTTTAGACAGAAATGGAGAGAGTATCATGAAAGCGATAGAAGAGTATGTAAGAAGCATTCCGGATTTTCCGGAACCGGGAATTATATTCAGAGATGTAACAAGCATTCTTCAGGATGCGGAGGGGTTACATCTGGCAATAGATCTGATGCAGGAAAAATTAAAAGACGTAGAGTTTGATGTGGTTGTAGGACCGGAATCCAGAGGATTTATTTTTGGAGTTCCGATTGCATATAACCTGCATAAGCCATTTATCCCGATCAGAAAAAAAGGAAAGCTCCCTTGCGAGACTGTTTCTGTTGAATATGAACTGGAATATGGTACTGCTACGATCGAGATGCATAAAGATGCGATCAAACCGGGACAAAGAGTGGTTATCATTGACGACCTGATCGCAACAGGCGGAACCAATGAAGCAATGGTAAAACTGATTGAAGGACTTGGCGGAAAAGTGGTAAAGACGGTATTTCTTATGGAACTTGCGGGATTAAAGGGAAGAGAGCGATTAGAAGGATATGATGTGGATGCCGTGATCACATATCCGGGTAAATAATAGAAGCATCAAGGGAAGGAGGCGTTGATATGTCAGACAAGACAACATATGAATCACTGGACAACCGGATTGCACCGGAAGCCCTGACGAAAGACCATACAAAAGGACTCGCGGTCGTAGACGGACATGCGGTGAAATCGCAGGAAGATTATGAAGATCCAGACCGGTTGTATGGCATGTTGATTGCCCGTATCCGAAAGTATCATCCGTCCACAGATGTTTCCCTGATTGAGAAAGCTTATAAGCTGGCAGTTGAAGCACATGGAGATCAGCGCAGAAAATCCGGAGAGCCATATATCATCCATCCGTTATGGGTAGCGATCATTCTGGCAGATCTTGAGATGGATAAAGAGACGATCGCTGCAGGAATGCTGCACGATGTGGTTGAAGATACAAAGTTTACGGAAGAAGATATCCGAAAGGAATTCGGAGCAGAAGTAGCACTTCTGGTAGATGGAGTTACCAAGCTGGGAAGACTTTCTTATTCTTCGGATAAACTGGAGGTACAGGCAGAAAATTTAAGAAAGATGTTCCTGGCAATGGCAAAGGACATCCGAGTCATCATCATCAAACTTGCAGACCGTCTGCATAATATGCGTACACTGCAGTTTATGACACCGGCGAAACAGAAAGAAAAAGCAAAAGAGACGATGGACATTTACGCACCGATCGCACAGCGTCTTGGAATTTCCAAGATCAAGACAGAACTGGATGATCTGGCACTTAAGTATTCACAGCCGGAAGTGTTCTATGATCTGGTGAATCAGATCAATGCCAGAAAGACTGAGCGGGAAGAATTTGTAGAGCAGATTGTAGATGAAGTGTCGACACATATGAAGAATGCGGGCATCAAAGCAGAAGTCAACGGGCGTGTCAAACATTTCTTCAGCATTTATAAAAAGATGGTCAATCAGGATAAGACAGTAGATCAGATCTATGATCTGTTCGCAGTCCGTATTATCGTAGAATCTGTAAAGGACTGCTATGCGGCACTCGGTGTGATTCATGAGATGTATACGCCGATCCCGGGACGATTTAAAGATTATATTGCAATGCCAAAACCGAATATGTACCAGTCACTGCATACAACGCTGATGAGTTCGGTCGGACAGCCGTTCGAGATCCAGATCCGTACAGAAGAGATGCATAAGACAGCTGAATATGGTATTGCGGCGCATTGGAAATATAAAGAGTCGAATGACGGTAAGAAGAGTGTTGAAGCACAGGAAGAAGAGAAGTTAAGCTGGCTGCGCCAGATCCTGGAATGGCAGAGAGACATGTCGGATAACCGGGAATTCCTGAATCTGATCAAAGGTGACCTTGATCTGTTTGCAGAAGATGTGTATTGCTTTACACCGCAGGGAGATGTCAAGAACCTGCCGAATGGTTCGACGCCGATTGACTTTGCTTATGCGATCCATAGTGCAGTTGGAAATAAGATGGTTGGGGCCAGAGTGAACGGAAAACTGGTCAATATCGATTATAAAATTCAGAACGGGGATCGAATTGAGATCCTGACTTCACAGAATTCCAAGGGGCCAAGCAGGGACTGGCTGAATATTGTAAAAAGTACACAGGCAAAGAACAAGATCAACCAGTGGTTTAAAAAAGAATTCAAAGAAAGTAATATCATCCGTGGAAAGGATATGATTGCTACATACTGCAAGGCAAAGAGTATCAATCTTACAAATATTATTCAGCCGAAGTACCAGGAGATCGTGCAGAAAAAATATGGATTCAAAGACTGGGAATCTGTGCTGGCGGCAATCGGTCACGGAGGATTAAAAGAAGGACAGGTAGTAAACCGGCTTGCAGAAGAGTATGGAAAAGATCACAGACAGGCAATTACGGATGAAGTTGTTCTGGAGAGAGTGGCTGAGGCTGCAAAAAATAAGGTGCATATTGCCAAGTCCAAGAGCGGTATTGTAGTCAAGGGAATTGATGATATGGCGGTCCGTTTTTCCAGATGCTGTAATCCGGTACCGGGAGATGAGATTATCGGATTCGTTACCCGTGGAAGAGGTCTGTCCATTCACCGTACAGACTGTATCAATATGATACATCTGTCCGAAGCGGAACGCGCAAGACTGATTCCGGCAGAGTGGGAGACGGAAGTGACAGAAAAATCAGGAGGTCAGTATCTTGCCGAGATCAAGATGTATGCCAATGACCAGCAGGGGCTTCTGATGGAGATTTCCAGAATTTTCACAGAAGAGAATGTGGATGTCAAATCTATGAATGTCCGTACCAGTAAGAAGGGAACAGCAACAATTGAGATGGGATTCATCGTTCACGGCCGTGAAGAACTGGAGCGTATCGTGAAGAAATTGCAGCAACTTTCCGGAATCATTGATATAGAAAGGGCAACAGGCTAAAAGTATGAAGATAAAGAAATACGTAGTTGGAATGATTGGTACGAATTGCTATCTGGTAATCAACGAAGAGACAAAAGAGACGGTCATGGTTGACCCGGGAGCTTATCCGGCGAAGGTAAAGAATGCGGTAAAGGAGCAGGGACTGAAACTGAAAGCGGTGCTTTTGACACATGCACATTTTGATCATATTATGGGACTTTCTGATGTGATGGAAGACGTAAAAGTTCCGGTATATGTAGAAGAAGCGGACCTTCCGATGATGACGGACGGTGAAAGTAATCTGTCTTCTACATATGTGCGTGGAGGATACCGGTTTGAGGAGGCGGTTCCGGTCAGTGATGGGCAACAGCTGGAAATTGCAGGTTTTCAGTTCCGTGTGATCCATACACCGGGACATACACCGGGTGGATGCTGTTATTATATGGAACAGGAAGGTGTTCTCTTTAGCGGTGATACATTATTCCAGACATCGGTTGGCCGTTCAGACTTCCCGGGTGGAAGTGCATCGGCATTGGTTCGTTCTGTAAAGGAGAAACTGTTGGTATTGCCGGAAGAGACACATGTATATCCGGGGCATATGGAAGAAACGACGATCGGTTATGAAAAACTCCATAATCCATTTATATAATGAATGTTGGCAAAAGACAGTGATAAAAAACAGAATGGAGAATTAAAATGATTCAGATTATATGTAAAAGCGAGTCTTATACTTATAATGCGTATCATATATTAAAGGCTTTTTATCCGTCGCAGGAAGTATCCTGCAAGACGGATGAAGAAGCCTCTAATTATGTAACGGTACAATTACCGGATGGTCAGGAAATTTTTGCAGAAACGGAGAATCTGCAAACGGAGAAAAAGCGGCAGACAGACCTGAATCTGTATGACCAACTGGAGAAGATCACCGGAGAACCACTTGCGTGGGGAGTGCTTACAGGCGTACGTCCGACCAAGCTTGCTATGCAGAAGCTGGAAGCCGGCTGGAAAAAAGAAGATTATATCAGATGGGCATGGGAAAGCGCAAGAGTAAGAAAAGAAAAGGCAGTGCTTGCATGGGAGATTGCCGAGAGGGAGCGGAAGATTCTGGAAGAACTGGATTATGAAGAAGGGTACAGCTTGTATGTAGGAATCCCGTTCTGTCCGTCGGTCTGTTCTTATTGTTCTTTCAGTTCCGGACCGCTGGATCGCTGGAAAGAAAAAGTAGATGTATATGTAGATACACTTTGTAAAGAGTTGGAATTTATCGCAGAGCGTTCAAAAAATAAAAAGCTGAATACAATCTACATCGGCGGAGGTACACCGACTACTCTGACGGCAGAGCAGCTGGAACGACTGATGGGATGGATTGATGAGAAATTTTCGAGAGAACATCTGTTGGAGTATACTGTAGAAGCAGGAAGACCAGACAGCATAACAGAAGAAAAATTAAAGGTCATAAAGAGCCACGGCATTACCAGGATTTCCATCAATCCGCAGAGCATGCAGCAGAAGACACTGGATGCGATCGGAAGAAAGCATACCGTAGAAGAGATAAAAGAGGCCTATGCATTGGCCAGAGAGACCGGATTCGATAATATCAATATGGATATTATCGCAGGACTTCCGGGGGAAGATATTTCTGATATGGAAGATACACTGGCTCAGATCGCTCAGATGAAGCCGGACAGTCTGACGGTGCATTCACTGGCAATCAAGAGAGCGGCCAGAATGGAAATGAGAGATTTACACCGGGATGTGAAGGAGACACATGACATCCTTTCCGGCATGATCGAAAAAGCAGCAAAAACAGCAGAAGAGATGGAACTTTTCCCGTATTATCTGTACAGACAGAAGAATATTGCAGGGAATTTTGAAAATGTTGGTTATGCAAAGGTTGACAAAGCCGGAATATACAATATACTTATTATGGAAGAAAAACAATCTATTATTGCCGCAGGCGCAGGTGCATCGACAAAAATCGTATTAAAGAATCCGATTCCTATGCCGGGCAGTAAAAAGAAGAAAATGACACGTCTGATCCGTCAGGAGAATGTCAAGGCAGTAGATGCCTATATCGACAGGATCGACGAAATGATAGAACGCAAAGGAGAATGGTTATGGCATTAAAGAAAAAACCGGTTACCGGTATGAAAGACATGCTCCCACGTGAGATGGAGATCCGTGATTACCTGATCGGACTTATTAAAGAGACGTATAAGACATACGGATTCTGTTCCATCGAGACACCGTGTGTGGAACATATCGAGAACCTGTGCAGCAAGCAGGGAGGAGACAACGAGAAACTGATCTTCAAGATTTTAAAAAGAGGTGAAAAACTGAAGATCGATACAGCAAAAGAAGAGAATGATCTGGTGGATGGAGGTCTGCGTTACGACCTTACCGTACCGCTTGCCAGATATTATGCGAACCATTCGAATGAGCTTCCGGCGCCGTTCAAAGCATTGCAGATCGGGAATGTATGGAGAGCAGACCGTCCGCAGAAAGGACGTTTCAGACAGTTCATGCAGTGCGATATTGATATTCTGGGTGAACCGGGAAATCTTGCAGAGATTGAGCTGATCCTTGCAACCACAGCTATGCTTGGAAAGTTAAGCTTCCAGAACTTTACGGTATGTATCAATGACCGTAACATACTGAAGGCAATGGCTGCATATAGTGGCTTCCGTGAGGAAGACTATGATGAAGTCTTCATTATCCTGGATAAGATGGACAAGATCGGGGCAGAAGGCGTTGCAAAAGAACTGGAAGAGATGGGATATGCAAAGGAAAATGTAGAGACTTATCTTCAGCTGTTTCAGGATGTTGCACCGGATGTGACAGGTATCCGTTTTCTGAAAGAAAAATTAGGAGACTGCTTAAGTGGAGAGACAGCAGATAGTATGGAAATGATCATTTCCAGCGTTGAGACTGCAAAGGAATGCGAATTTAATATCAAATTCGACCCGACACTTGTAAGAGGACAGTCTTACTATACAGGAACTATCTTTGAAGTAACAATGGATGACTTCGGCGGATCAGTAGCCGGAGGCGGACGTTATGATAAGATGATCGGTAAATTTACCGGACAGGATACACCTGCATGTGGATTCTCCATCGGATTCGAGAGAATTGTTATGCTGCTCCTGGAAAATGGATATGAAGTTCCGACTGTAAAAGAGAAGAAAGCATATCTGTTAGAAAAGAAGATGACAAAAGAAGGTCTTTTAAAAGTAATGTCACTTGCAAAGACAGACCGTCAGGCAGGAAAACAGGTTCTGATCGTCAACATGAAAAAGAATAAGAAATTCCAGAAAGAACAGCTGGCAGAAGATGGTTATATAGAAATCGTGGATTGCTATGCAGATTCCGTAGAGAACTTATAATATGTTTTAGAGAACAATAAATCACGGCGTAAAGACGCCGAAAAAGGAGAAAAAAGAACATGGCAGAATCAATGAAAGGGTTGAAAAGAACCCATAGATGTGCAGAATTATCTGCAGCCAATGTAGGAGAAAAAGTTACCATCATGGGATGGGTACAGAAGAACCGCAACAAAGGAGGTCTGGTATTTGTAGATGTCAGAGATCGCTCCGGTATCATTCAGGTGGTATTTGAAGAAGGAAAATCAGAAGCTGCGCTGATCGAAAAAGCAGCAAAGCTTCGTGCAGAATATGTAGTAGCAATCGTGGGAACGGTTGCAAAGCGTTCCGGTGCAGTGAATGATCATCTTGCAACAGGTGAAATTGAGGTACTTCCGGAAGAACTCCGTATTCTTTCCGAGTCAGAGACACCTCCGTTCCACATTGAAGAAAATTCCAAGACAAAAGAAGAAGTACGTCTGAAATACAGATATCTGGACCTCAGGAGACCGGATCTGCAGCGCAATCTGATGATGAGAAGTAAAGTTGCAACTCTGACACGTCAGTTCCTTGCAGAAGAAGGATTTCTGGAGATTGAGACACCGGTCCTGATCAAGAGTACACCGGAAGGAGCAAGAGATTATCTGGTACCGAGCCGTATCCAACAGGGACAGTTCTATGCACTGCCGCAGTCGCCGCAGTTATTCAAACAGTTACTGATGTGCTCCGGATATGACAGATATTTTCAGATTGCAAAATGTTTCCGTGACGAAGACTTACGTGCAGACCGTCAGCCGGAATTCACACAGATTGATATGGAGTTATCTTTTGTAGATGTTGATGATGTCATCGAGGTAAATGAAAGACTGCTTGCAAAATTATTCAAAGAAGTACTGGGGGTAGAAGTATCCCTTCCAATCCAGAGAATGACATGGCAGGAGGCAATGGATCGCTTTGGTTCTGACAAGCCGGATATCCGTTTCGGTATGGAACTGACGAATGTTACAGATGTTGTAAAAGACTGCGAGTTCGTTGTATTCAAAAATGCAATTGCAAATGGTGGAACTGTTCGCGGTATCAACGCCAAAGGACAGGGTGGAATGGCCCGCAAGAAGATCGACAAGCTGGTTGATTTTGCGAAAGATTACGGCGCAAAGGGACTTGCCTATATTGCAATCCATGAAGACGGAACTGTAAAATCCTCATTTGCCAAATTTATGACAGATGACGAGATGAAAGCACTGATTGAGGCAATGGGCGGAGAGAACGGTGACCTGTTATTATTCGCGGCAGATAAGAATAAAGTTGTATGGGATACACTTGGAGCACTTCGTCTGGAACTTGCCCGCCAGATGGAACTCCTTGATAAAAACGAATACAAATTCCTGTGGGTAACAGAGTTCCCGCTTCTTGAGTGGAGTGAAGAACAGAACCGCTTTACGGCAATGCATCATCCGTTTACGATGCCGATGGAAGAAGATCTTCAGTATATCGACAGTGATCCGGGAAGAGTGCGTGCGAAAGCATACGATATCGTATTAAATGGTAATGAAATCGGTGGCGGAAGTGTCAGAATCTTCGATCAGGATATCCAGAGCAAGATGTTCAAAGTACTTGGATTTACGGAAGAACAGGCTCAGGAGCAGTTCGGATTCCTTCTGACAGCATTCAAATACGGAGTACCGCCGCACGCAGGACTGGCTTACGGTCTGGACCGTCTGGTTATGCTGATGGCAAAACAGGACAGCATCCGTGACGTGATCGCATTCCCGAAGGTAAAAGATGCATCTGACCTGATGACAGAAGCACCGGGACATGTAGATGCAAAACAGCTGGAGGAACTCGGAATTGCAGTAGTGGCAAAGGAAGAGAAGAAAGACGACGCTGAGTAAGTAAAGAATAAAATGCCGGGAACAGTCAGATAAAGATTATTCCTGGCATTTGTTAAATTATTTGAATTTTCAGATAGAAAGAAAAATTCAAAAAACTTGAAAAAGATATTGACATAATGAGAAAGTTGCGATATACTAAATATCGTTCTGATGAACACGAAAACATGAAATATACTTGATGTGCGATAGTAGTACAGTTGGTAGTACGCCACCTTGCCAAGGTGGAGGTCGCGGGTTCGAGTCCCGTCTGTCGCTCTGAAAAGACGTTGCAAGTAGTTGTTATGCGATAGTAGTACAGTTGGTAGTACGCCACCTTGCCAAGGTGGAGGTCGCGGGTTCGAGTCCCGTCTGTCGCTCTGAATTGACTGTTTGCAACGTTTTTTTGTTGTACTAATTTACGAGCAGAGAAAGAATCCGATTGAAATCATATGTGGCACTGTGCTATACTAAAGTGTACATAAACAAAAAGAGAGTGAACAAGAAAACGAGGATGTGAGAAGATGAATCAGGAAAGAGTAGTAAAAGCAGGTCTTCTGGGACTTGGAACGGTTGGCAGTGGTGTATATAAGCTTGTAGAATGCCAGAAAGATGAGATGGCAATGAAAGCCGGGGCAGGTCTTAAGATCCAGAAGATACTGGTACATAACATGAATAAGAAGAGAAAAGGCGTAGACCAGTCTCTTTTAACAGATAAGTGGGAAGATATCATTAACGATGATGAAATCGAGATCGTGATCGAAGTGATGGGCGGCATTGAGCCTGCAAGAACTATGATTCTGGAAGCTCTGTATGCAGGGAAGAATGTTGTAACTGCAAATAAAGATCTGGTGGCAACACATGGACATGAACTTCTGGAAGCTGCAGAAGAAAGTGGAGTGGACTTCTTATTTGAGGCAGCCGTAGCAGGAGCAATCCCGATCATCCGTCCACTGAAGCAGTGTCTGGCTGCAAATGAGATCCAGGAAGTCATCGGTATTGTCAATGGTACAACGAACTTTATCCTGACCAAGATGATCGAAGAAGGCATGGATTTTGGCGATGCACTGGCACTTGCTACCGAGCTTGGCTATGCTGAGGCAGACCCGACAGCCGATATCGAAGGACTGGATGCCGGACGTAAAGTAGCGATCATGGCATCGATCGCATTCCATTCCAGAGTGACATTTGATGATGTATATACAGAAGGAATTACGAAGATTACGGCAAAAGATGTAGAGTACGCAGAAGAATTCGGTGACGTGATCAAATTGCTCGGTGTCGCACATAATACAGAAGGTGGTATAGAAGTTGCAGTACATCCGATGATGATTCCGAAGGAGCATCCTCTTGCATCTGTCAGAGATTCCTTTAATGCAGTATTCGTACATTCCGATGCAGCAGATGATACGATGTTCTATGGACGTGGAGCGGGAGAACTTCCGACAGCCAGCGCGATCATGGGTGATGTGATCGATGTGATCCGTGATATTCAGTATCATTGTACGGGAAGAATCAGCTGCACCTGTTATCGTGACACACCGGTAAAGGATTTTAAAGAAGTAAAGAATAAATTCTATATCCGTATGCTGGTGGATAATAAACCGGGTGTGCTTGCAGCAATCGCGAGTGTATTTGGAGTACATAAGGTAAGTATTGCCAGAGTCATCCAGAAGACGGAGGCAGATGATGCGGCAGAACTGGTTATCGTGACAGAAGCAGTAAAGGAAAAGCATCTGGAAGATGCACTGGAACATCTGGCGGATATGGATACGACACGTGAGATCGGAACTGTGATCCGTGAATATTAGAGCATAAATAGAAAAGCATAAATAGCAGAATATTTTTAAAGGACGGAGACCGTAACAAGCTCCGTCTTTTATAATCGGATAAGGAGTGAAGATGAGATGGAGGAACAGAAAAAAAGAAATCTTCTGGAGACAGAAAAAGAAGGAAAACTGATCGCGAAATTTGCAATTCCGGCAATTATCAGTATGCTGGTGAGCTCGTTATATAATATTGTAGACCAGATCTTCATCGGACAGGGAGTCGGACTTCTGGGAAATGCGGCGACCAATATCGCATTTCCGGTGTCGATCATCTGTACGGCAACAGCGCTTCTTCTGGGAATCGGCAGTGCATCGAATTTTAACCTGTGTTCCGGAGCGGGAGATCATGAGAAGGCAAGCAGGATCGCAGGAACCGGACTTGCTATGCTGGTGATCTGCGGAGTGATCATTGCGGCGGTCACACTTGTATTTTTGAATTCGTTACTGCACATCTTTGGGGTAACAGCGAAGATCCTGCCATACGCACAGGATTACACGGGGATTACCGCATTCGGAATACCGTTTCTAATCCTGACGACGGGTGGGAATCATCTGATCCGTGCAGACAGAAGTCCGACATATTCGATGACGTGTATGCTGACGGGAGCAATCATTAATACGATCTTGGATCCGTTATTTATCTTCGGATTCCATTGGGGAATCAAAGGTGCTGCCTGGGCAACCGTGATCGGTCAGATCGTATCAGGTATTATGGTCATTGTATATTTTGGACGATTCCGTAAAATGGAACTGAAAAAAGAGATGTTCCGTCCGTCAGGGAAGATTTTGAAGAAGATCATATCACTGGGAATGGCTTCCTGTATCAATCAGATTGCTATGGCTGTGGTACAGGTCACGATGAATAATACATTGCGGCATTACGGAGCGGCTTCTGTGTATGGAACGGATATTCCACTGGCATGCGTGGGGGTGATCTCTAAAGTAAATATGGTGTTTATGGCGATCGCAATCGGGATTTCACAGGGCTGCCAGCCAATCTGGGGATTCAATTACGGTGCGGAGGCGTATGACAGGGTGAAGAGGACCTATTGGAAAGCATTCCAGATCGCCATGGCGGTTGGCATTGTATTTTTTCTGTGTTTCCAGTTCTTCCCGACGCAGCTTGTGAGTATCTTTGGTACAGGAAGTAAGGAATATTATCAATTTGCAGCAAGATATTTCCGGATTTTTATGTTCATGACATTTATCAATGGAATACAGCCGATGTCCTCCGGATTCTTTACATCGATCGGTAAGGCAAAGCTGGGTATTGTAGTTTCACTTACAAGGCAGGTGATTTTCCTGCTTCCACTGATAATTATTTTCCCGCTTTATATGGGAATTGATGGTGTAATGTATGCAGGACCGATTGCTGATGCAGCAGCAGGAATTGTTGCAATAGGGTTTGCGCTAAAAGAGCTTCGTGCGATGGATGAGATTGCATAGCCTGTTGGAATATGGTAAAATAAATTGATTGAATGAGTCCGTCCGGGGATGTGAATCTTCCCGGACGGATGATGTTTACAGGGGAATGGGAGAAGACAAAGGATGAAAGAACGATTACCCGTTGGATTTATGTTTAAACAGATTAATAATATTTACGAGAAAGAATTCAATAATCTGCTCCGCGGGATTGGAATCACATCGTCACAGTGTGCGGTGCTGGATTACCTTCTTGGTAGCAGCAAAGAATTCATGAATCAGAAAGACATTGAGAAAGCTCTAAGTCTTAAGAATCCGACGGTGACAGGAATCTTAAAAAGGCTGGATGAAAAGGGATTCATTCTGGCGGTTCCAAGTAATCAGGATAAAAGATGCAAGAACATATACCCGACAGAAAAAGCATACGATATCCAGAAAAAAATGGATAACTACCGGAAGAAGATCGACCGGCGGCTTACGATCGGAATGAGTAAAAAAGAAATTGCAGCATTGGAAAAGATGCTGGACCGGGTCCTTTATAATATCAGTGATCCGTAGACAGAACGAAAAGCAGAGAGACAGGAGATGTAAAAATGAGTTATGCAGATAAAGTGTTTATCAACATGTGCCGTGACATCATCGATAACGGTACCGATACCAGAGGAGAAAAGGTAAGACCGGTATGGGAAGACGGGACACCGGCGTATACGATCAAAAAATTCGGAGTCGTGAACCGTTATGATCTGTCGAAAGAATTTCCGGCATTGACACTTCGAAGAACCGCGATTAAAAGCTGTACGGATGAACTTCTCTGGATCTGGCAGCAGAAATCAAATAATATCAAGGACCTGCACAGCCATATCTGGGACAGCTGGGCAGATGAAGACGGATCGATCGGAAAAGCTTACGGATATCAGATGGGCGTAAAGCATCAGTATAAAGAAGGAATGTTCGATCAGGTAGACCGTGTGATCTATGATCTGAAAAATAATCCATACAGCAGAAGGATCATGACGAATATCTATGTACATCAGGATTTGCATGAGATGAACCTGTATCCATGTGCTTACAGTATGACATTTAATGTGACGAAGAAACCGGGACATGATAAACTGACACTGAATGCGATCCTGAACCAGAGATCCAATGATGTTCTGGCTGCAAATAACTGGAACGTATGTCAGTACGCTGTGCTGATCCATATGCTTGCGCAGGTGTGTGATATGGAAGTGGGAGAATTTGTCCATGTGATCGCAGATGCGCATATTTATGACAGACATGTACCGATGATCGAAGAACTGATCAGCCGTGAACCGCTTCCGGCACCGCAATTTTGGCTGAATCCGGAGATTAGGGATTTCTATCAGTTTACAAGAGATGATGTGAAATTGATCGATTATCAGACACATGACCAGATTAAAAATATTCCGGTAGCGGTATAAGTAGGAGGAAATAATATGAATTTGATCGTAGCAGTAGATTCGAACTGGGCAATTGGAAAAGAGAATAAATTACTGGTGAGTATTCCGCAGGATATGAAATTTTTCCGTGAGACAACGAAGGGAAAAGTTGTTGCGATGGGAAGAAAGACACTGGAAAGCTTTCCGGGAGGACAGCCGCTGAAGAACCGAGTCAATGTGGTACTTACGACAGATAAGAATTATAAAGTAAAAGATACCGTGATCGTACATTCTGTAGAAGAGATGGTAGAAGAATTAAAAAAATACAATTCGGAAGATGTCTATGTGATCGGTGGAGAGAGTATTTACCGCCAACTTCTTCCGTATTGTACAAAGGCTTATGTTACAAAGATCGATCATGCATATGATGCAGATACATACTTCCCGGATCTGGATGCAGATCCGGAGTGGGAAATGACAAAAATCAGTGATGAGCAGACATATTTTGATCTGGAATATGTATTTGTGATATATGAGAGGAGATAAAGAAAGCGGGATGAGAATACTTAGTGTCACGGCACAGAAACCATGCAGTACCGGGAGCGGAGTCTATCTGACAGAGGTTGTGAAGGCACTTGCAAAAGAGGGACATACGCAGACTGTGCTGGCAGGCATTGCAAGAGGGGAACAGATGGATATGCCGGATGGCGTGAAGGCATATCCGGTATATTTTGAATCGGAAGGATTACCATATCCGGTTGTGGGTATGTCAGATGAGATGCCATATATCAGTACAAGATACAAGGATATGACAGAAGAGATGACAGTACAGTTCAGAAATGCATTTCTTGCAGTATTGGGTGAAGTAATAGAAAGAGAAGATCCGGAACTGATCTTATGCCATCATCTGTATTATCTGACAGCACTGGTGCGGGAGCGCTATCCGGAAAAGAAAGTATATGGATTCTGTCATAATACGGATTTGAGACAGATGAAAAATACGTCATTTCAACGGGAATTTATACGCAGTCAGATTCCGCGTCTTGACCGGATCTTTGCACTTCAGGAAGCACAGAAAGAAAAGATCAGACAGATATATCCGGTGAAAAGCGAGAGCATGACGGTAATCGGCACGGGGTACAATAGTCATGTGTTCCGGATAACCGGTGAGAAGCCGGGAAAAAAAGATGAAGTGGTGCGGCTGGTTTTTGCCGGGAAAATCACGCAGAAGAAAGGCGTAAAAAGTCTTTTGCGTGCAATGAACCTGCTGGATGAAGAAAGCGGACAGATAAAACTTGTGCTTGCGGGTGGAGCTGGAAATCAGAAAGAATATGAAGAAATAAAAGAACTGGCTGCACACTGCAGATATCCGGTTAGATTTGCCGGTTGTGTGTCGCAGGTGGAACTGGCAAAACTGTATAACGACGGAGATATCTTTGTCTTGCCGTCTATGTATGAAGGACTGCCGCTTACAGTGATCGAAAGTCTGGCGTGTGGTGACCGCGTAGTGATGACGAGGCTGGATGGAGTGGCAGACTGGCTTGAGGATATGATACCGGATGCTGATATCCGTTATGTGGATCTGCCAAAGATGAAAGGTGCGGATGAAGCAGTGGAAGAAGAACTTCCGGTTTTTGAAAAAAGACTGGCACAGACACTGGAAGATGCAATTAGGACAGTAAAACAGGAAAATAGAGGACTTGTGAAAAACAGGGCATGTGATGTGAGCAGAATATCCTGGCAGAAGATTGCGCAGGAAGTCATCCGGTAAAAGGTAGATAAAAGAGAGCGAAAAGATCAACTTGATGATTTTTTCGCTCTTTTTTTGTTATATTTCCGTTAAAGGCATATTCTATAATGTATCGTTCCTTCTTACATATCCAGGACGGTCTTCAGAAGCGGACAGCTCTTTTGCATGTGTGATTTTAGCATGTTTGTCAATTACCTGATTCTCTACGTGAACATTTTCACCGATGTAAGCATCAGAAAGTACGATGCAGTTTTTGACAACAGCTCCTTTCTTGATGATACATCCACGTCCGATAACAGAATGATCAATCTCTCCTTCGATCAGACAGCCATTTGACACAACAGAGTTTTTTGCTGTTCCGGTTTCGAAATACTGGGTTGGGCAGGAATCGTTGGTCTTGGTATAGATCGGCCAGTCCGGCACGAACAGATTCTGTGCTGTTTTGATATCTGTCAGGGACAGGTTGGACTCATAGTAGCTGTTAAAATCTGAGATTGCTGCAAAGTAACCTCTGTGAGAAACTCCGCGGATATCAAGGTCTTCGCAGGAAGCATTTACGATATCCAGTAATGTGTATACAGAAGAAGTCTTTCTTGATTTGTGGATCAGTTCGATGAACAAATCTTTCTTCATGATATAAGTATCCATAAAGATGTTTTTGTTCTTTGCATTTCCGTGATTTTGTTCCAGTGAAAGAACTCCTTTCTGCTTGTTCAGATTAACAGCATAGCAATTCAGAAAATATTCTTTTGCATTGTCTACGGAGTGATACAGTAAGGTAATATCAGCACCGGATTCGATATGAGTGTTTAACAGTTTGTTGTAATCCTGGGTATAGATCATATAACTTGGAGCGATTACGACATATTCCTCCAATTGCTGTTCAATATATTCTAAGTTCTCGATGTAGGATGCAATGTCATTGTTATACAGACTCATATTCATTCCGAGTCCGGAATAAAGAATCTGGAGATTACCACTCTTGGAGTTGATATTATAATGACGTCCGGTTCCGAGATGTGCAGTCAGTGACTGCGGTTTTCTGCGGATATAAACCTGAATATGGTCGATGCCGCTGTTACTCATATTAGAGATCGGGAAGTCGATGACACGGTAACGTCCAAGGAAAGAAAAAGCACCTACCGGACGATATTCCTGCATACCTTCTACTGCAATGTGATTTCCGGCAAAATTTACGATTCCAAATGCTTTAGCCATGTTATTCTACCCCCTTTACACGTTTTGAAATGAGCTCGATGTGCTCGCTCTTGGCATCGCCGACAACTGCGCCTGCACCAATCTTTACATTATCGGCAACCAGTGCACGTGTAACGACAGCATTCTCTTCCACTTCAACACCAGGCATCAGGACGCTGTCGATGATCTTTGCGCCTTTTCTGACTTTGGCACCGGTGAAGAGAACGGAATTCTGGATATCTCCTTCGATCACACAACCCTGATTGACAAATGCATGTCTGATATTGGCATCCGGGCCGATGTACTGAGGAAGAGTAGTTGTATCTTCGGTGTAAATCTTCCAGGTCGGATCATTCAGATCCAGTTCATTGTTTTTGCTCAGCAGATCCATATTTGCTTCCCAGAGAGAATCAATTGTTCCGACATCTTTCCAGTACCCCTTGAACTTGTATGCATATAATTTTTTTTCATCACTCAGAAGAGACGGAATGATATCTTTTCCGAAGTCATGGTTGGAATCAGGATCTTTCATATCAGCAATTAATTTCTTACGTAAAAGCTTCCAGTTAAAGATATAGATTCCCATAGAAGCAAGATTGCTCTTTGGATGTTCCGGCTTTTCTTCAAATTCTATGATCTGGCCTTCTTCGTCGGTATTCATGATACCGAAACGGCTTGCTTCTTTCATAGGAACTTCGATGACTGCGATGGTTGCATCGGCACCGTTGTCTTTGTGCGCCTGCAGCATCTTGTCATAATTCATCTTGTAGATATGGTCACCGGAGAGAACCAAAAGATAATCCGGTGAATATGTATCAATAAAATCGATGTTCTGAGAAATTGCATCTGCTGTACCTCTGTATACATCCAGGTTCGCATCTGCCTTCTCACGTGGCGGAAGAACGAATACGCCGCTTTCTTTGGCATCTAATCCCCAACGACGTCCGGCTGCCACATAACTGTTCAGCAGAATTGATTCATACTGCGTTAAAACTCCTACTACGTTAATTCCGCTGTTTGCGCAGTTGCTGAGTGGAAAATCGATGATTCTGTATTTTCCACCATAAGAAACAGCTGGTTTTGCAACTTTATTTGTCAGTTCGTGAAGGCGTGAGCCTCTACCGCCGGCTAATATCATCGCTAACATATTATTTTGTTTCATGATATATCCTCCTTATTGCTTATGTATCTATTGTATAATTTTTTGCATTTTTTTGCCATACATTTTTGGAAAAAAATACAAAAAATCACAAAAAAATTTAAAATTAAATGTGAAATTTGTGAAAGATGGAAAAATAACGAAATTTGTCGGGAAAATGATAAAAAAGATCAATAACACGATTATGCAAAAGTTCATTATAAAAATCAGCAGTAAATGAATCGGATAAAAAGAGTTGACAATACCAAAGAATGTCACCTATAATGTTTTATAAATATTCAGTGAAATGCTGTAAAGATGCAATAATCGCCCTGAGCTTGCAGCTTAGGGCTTTTCTTTTTATTTTATAGAAAAGTAAAAAATCAAGGAGGTAGTATATGAAAAAGATCAGTGGAAATAAATTATTGGTAAAAGCGCTGAGAGAAGAACAGGTAGATACAATTTTCGGGTATCCGGGAGCCTGTACGATCGATATCAGTGATGAACTTTATAAGCAGGATTATACGAAGGTAATTCTTCCGAGACAGGAAGTAGCACTGGTACATGAGGCAGATGCTTATGCAAGATCAACCGGAAAAACAGGAGTGTGTCTGGTTACAAGCGGACCGGGGGCAACGAATCTTGTGACAGGTCTTGCAACTGCCTATTACGACAGTGTACCACTGGTATGCTTTACGGGGCAGGTGTCCAGACATTTGATCGGAAATGATGCGTTCCAAGAAGTAGATATTATCGGAATCACCAGAAGCATTACGAAATATGGTGTTACGGTCAGAAACAGGGAAGATCTCGGACGTATCTTGAAAGAAGCATTTTATATTGCAAGAACAGGAAGGCCGGGACCGGTATTGATCGACCTTCCAAAAGATGTAATGGGAGAATTGGGAAGTGCCGAGTATCCGGATGAAGTGAATATCCGTGGATATAAGCCGAATACCCATGTACATGTCGGACAGTTAAAACGTGCGGTTAAGATGCTTTCCAAGGCAAAGAAACCATTGTTCCTCGCAGGCGGAGGTATCAATATAGCACATGCCAATGAAGAATTTACGAAACTGGTGGATATGACGAATGTCCCGGTTGTAACAACAGTTATGGGACGTGGGGCGGTTCCGACTACACATCCGTTATATATAGGAAATCTTGGAATGCATGGTGCCTATGCATGTAATATGGCGGTAAATGAATGTGATCTGTTATTTTCGATCGGAACCAGGTTCAATGACAGGATCACAGGAAAGCTGCATTCATTTGCACCGAATGCACAGATTGTACATATTGACATTGATACAGCCGCAATTTCTAAAAATGTGCAGGTGGATGTGCCGATCGTAGCAGATGCCAAAGAAGCCGTTACGAAGATGTTAGAATATGTCACTCCTTGTGAGACGGGAAAATGGCTGGATACGATCGAAGACTGGAAAGCGGAGCATCCGCTGAAGATGAAAAAGAAACCGATCATGACACCGCAGGATGTTATTGAGACGATTAACCGGATCTTTGATGAGGCGATTATTGTAACGGATGTCGGACAGCACCAGATGTTCACCGCGCAGTTTATTGAGATTACAGAGAAGAAAAAGCTTCTGATGTCCGGAGGACTCGGAACAATGGGATATGGTATGCCGGGAGCGATTGGAGCGAAGATCGGGAATCCGGATACACCGGTCATCTCAATCTCCGGAGACGGTGGTTTTCAGATGAACAGTCAGGAACTGGCAACCGCAGTGTTGGAAGAACTGCCGATCATCAGTTGTATCTTTAATAATAATAATCTTGGAATGGTGCGTCAGTGGCAGAAATTATTCTATGGAAAGCGCTATTCCATGACATGTCTACGCTCGGGAGCAGCCTGCAGAGGAAAATGCGGAGAGGTTGAATGTCCTGTTTACACACCGGATTTTATGAAACTGGCAGACGCTTATGGTGCAAAAGGCATCCATATTACGAAAAAAGAAGAGATCGAGCCGGCATTCAGAGAAGCTATGAAGAGTACAAAGACACCATATATCCTGGAATTCGACATTGATCCGGAAGATCTGGTATATCCGATGGTAAAACCGGGCGGGACACTGGAAGATCTGATCATGGATTGTTAGGAAGAAGAGGACAGGAGGGAAAAACAATGAATAATAACGGTATGAAAAAACGATGGATTTCCTTATATGTAGAGAACCAGGTAGGAGTTCTGTCAAAAATCTCAGGGCTGTTCTCCGGCAAATCTTATAACCTGGACAGTCTGACTGTTGGTACGACAGAAGACCCGACCGTGTCCAGAATGACGATCGCAACAGTCAGCGATGATGAGACATTTGAACAGATCAAGAAACAGCTGAACCGTCTGGTGGAAGTGATCAAGGTCATCGATTTTACAGATGTATTTGTCCGTATGAAAGAAATACTGTATGTCAAAGTGCGAAAATGTTCAAAAGATGATAAAGTGGAATGTTTTCAGATTGCAGAGACATTCAAGGCAAAAATCATTGATTACGGCAAAGACAGTGTACTGCTGGAATTTGTACAGACGGCAACGAAAAATGATGCAGTGATCAAACTTATGAAAGAAGAATTCGCCAGTATTGAAGTTGTACGAGGCGGAAGTGTGGGAATTGAATCCATAAGTATGATGGAAAGATAAAAAAACAGAGTGCACTCTTGAATTTTAAAAACAGTAGTATTATAATAAGACAAGATGATAAATCAAACATTTGTTTAAAGGACGGAGGAGTCACAATGGAGAAGAAAAATATTGACTGGTCAAACATAGGATTTGGCTATATGAAGACAGATAAGAGATATGTTTCCAATTTTAAAAACGGAGCATGGGATGAAGGTACACTTACCTCCGATGATCAGATTACTATCAGTGAATGTGCAGGTGTACTTCAGTATGCACAGACATGTTTTGAAGGAATGAAAGCGTATACCACAGAAGACGGTCATATCGTAACATTCCGCCCGGACTTAAATGCAGCGAGAATGGCAGACTCTGCAGCAAGACTTGAGATGCCTGTATTCCCGGAAGATAGATTTGTAGATGCTATTAAACAGGTTGTAAAGGCTAATGCAGCTTATGTACCGCCATATGGATCAGGAGCAACCTTATATGTCAGACCATATATGTTCGGTTCCAGTGCTGTAATCGGTGTAAAACCGGCAGATGAGTATCAGTTCCGTGTGTTTGCAACACCGGTTGGACCATATTTCAAAGGCGGCGCAAAACCGATCACGATCAAGGTGTCTGATTTCGATCGTGCAGCACCGCATGGAACAGGGCATGTAAAAGCCGGACTGAACTATGCGATGAGCCTTCATGCAATCGTAACAGCTCATGAAGAAGGATACGATGAGAATATGTATCTGGATGCAGCAACCAGAACAAAAGTGGAAGAGACCGGTGGAGCTAACTTTATCTTTGTAACAAAAGATAACAAAGTTGTAACACCAAAATCATCTACAATCCTTCCATCCATCACAAGACGTTCTCTGATGTATGTTGCAGAACACTATCTTGGACTGGAAGTAGAAGAAAGAGAAGTTTATTTAGATGAACTTGGCGACTTTGCAGAATGCGGACTTTGCGGTACAGCAGCAGTTATCTCTCCGGTAGGAAAGATTGTTGACCACGGCAAAGAGATCTGTTTCCCAAGCGGAATGGAAGAGATGGGACCAGTTACAAAGAAATTATATGAGACATTAACCGGTATTCAGATGGGACACATCGAAGCTCCGGAAGGATGGATCTGCAAGATCTGTTAATTGTTTTACAGATGTTGAAAATGTAGAAAGAAGAGACGGGACACTGTGTAAATAGCTGGCTTGTCTCTTTTTTATACCCGGATTATAAAATCGTAAGGAGAGGTTTCATGAAACATATGTTGTGTTCAACAATGAAAAATTATAAAAAAGAATATCTTCCCAAAGATATTTTCTCGGGGATCATCATGGCAGCAGTGTCAATCCCTATCTCAATGGGCTATGCACAGATTGCCGGACTGCCTGCAGTATATGGACTATACGGTTCGGTATTCCCGATTCTGTTCTTTGCACTGTTCTCAACATCGCGGCAATTCATTTTCGGAGTCGATGCGGCACCGGCGGCAATTGTCGGAGCAGCACTGGTATCACTTGGGATTGAAAGCGGAAGTGAAGCGGCAATGCAGTATGTGCCTGTGATCGCATTTCTGACAGGAATCTGGCTGCTGCTGTTTTATTTTTTAAAAGCCGGAAGAATCGTGGACTTCATTTCGACACCGGTGATGGGAGGATTTATCAGCGGGATTGCACTGACGATTATTCTGATGCAGATACCGAAGATCCTTGGCGGAAAGGCCGGATCTGGAGAACTTCCGGAACTGCTCAGGCATATCGCAGAGACGTGCAAAGAAATCAGCTGGCTGTCAGTGGTACTTGGTGTGGGAGCGTTGCTGCTGCTTCGCATGGCAGGAAAAGTAATTCCCAAATTCCCGGCAGCAATTGTGATCATGGCAGCAGGTGTAGCAGCAACGATGTGCTTTCGTGTAGACGAACATGGCGTGGTACTTTTGGATGCGGTGGAAAAAGGACTTCCGAAGCTGGTACATTTCCATTTTGCGGGAATTGACCTGAGGCAGGCATTTGGAAGAAGTCTGATGATCGCAGCGGTTATCATGTCGGAGACGCTGCTGTCGGAAAATAATTTTGCCATGAAGAATGGCTATAAGATTGATGAAAACCAGGAGATCCTGGCTTGTGCGATGGGAAATATCGCAGCGGCATGTGTAGGTTGTTGTCCGGTGAATGGCAGTATATCCAGAACATCCATGAATGAACAGTATGAAGGAAAGACACAGGCGGTATCTGTCGTAGCGGCAATTACGATGGCAGCCGTATTGCTATGTGCAACTGGATTTATCGGATACCTGCCGGTTCCGATTCTGACAGCGATCGTAATCTCGGCACTGATGAATGTAGTAGAACTGCATCTGGCGGTGCGCTTATTCAAAGTAAGCCGTAATGAATTCTATATTTTTGTAGCTGCGTGTGTGAGCGTATTATTTTTAGGTACTATTTATGGTGTGGTGATCGGATTGCTGCTTTCTTTTGTAGCTGTGGTACTTCGTGCGACGAATCCTCCGAGGTCTTTCCGCGGTATGATTCCGGGAAAAGAGGCTTATTACGATCTTAAGAGAAACCGCAATGCATATCCGATACGCCATACGATCATTTACCGGTTCAGTGAGAACCTTTTCTTTGCAAATGTAAAGATATTCCAGTCGGACATTGAGAACAGTATCAAAGAGGATACAGAGGTTGTAATCGTGGATGCGGCTGCGATCAACAGTATTGACGTTACGGCAGCAGACCGGCTGGAAATGATGGCGGAAAATTTTGATAAGAAAGGGATCAGGTTTTATATTACAGAGCATTCCGAAAATGTAAATGAACAGATGCGCAGTCTTGGAATCGGTCATCTGATCGAGGAAGGAAAGGTCAGAAGAACGATTCTTGCAGCATTGCAGGATGCAGGTGTTGCAACACCGGGGACGAGTATGGAATCGGAGGAATCTTCGGTTATCCAGATGCCGTGGCAGTTGGAAATCCCGGCGGCAGTGCATGCGGTTCACGAAGCAATGATCCCGGCAGAAGAAGAGAATACATTAGAAGAATTCGCGTGGGCGTTCGGTGATGATGCGGTGGAAGAGATGGAAAAGAAAGTCCATCAGGTTATGGAACAGATTCACAGACTTCCGGATCTGGAAAGGCTTGCAGACGTAGGGTTTGAAGAAAAACTCAAAAACTGGCATTCACTGGGGGCGTTGGATGAAGATGAGATCTTAAGACGAATGGAAATGCATCTGGATGAACTTCCGGAGAATCTGCGTGGAGACAAAAAAGTGATCCTGCAGTTGATCGAAAAGAGAAGACGCAAGATCGAGCAGCAGTTATTAATGCATCATCCGGAGATCCTGGACCATCTGAAAAAGAACCGCAAACGATTGGAGAGACGGCTGGAAAAACAGAATCCGGAGGCAGCGAGAAAGCTGCATGAATGGGAACGGCAGATGCGGGAAAAATAGAAGAACAGTGTGAGCACAGAAATTTCCTGACGACCGGAATATGCAGGAAATATGCAGAAAATATGCAGGAATACGCCGGATAATCTTGCGTGAAAGTATATTTCTTGCTATAATACATGGGTATATCGGACAATAGTTTGCAATTTACAGGAGAGTACAGAAGAATGAACGATTTAGAAATGTACAGAGAGCAGCTGGCTCTGTGTGATGATAAGATTATTGACGCTTTGGTAGAACGTAATTCTATTATTGAAAAGATCATGGCGTATAAAGAAGAATATGGTATGCCAATCTTACAGCCGCATCAGGAAGAAAAACAGAAGAGAAGACTGGAAGAAAAACTGAAAGAAAACAAATATAAAGAAGAAATCTTTGATGTGTTTGGATGTATCTTGCGTAACAGTAAGAGAATCCAGGCAAGAAAACTCTTTGATTATAACATTGTACTGATCGGATTCATGGGGGCTGGAAAGTCAACAATTTCTGATTATCTGAGCACGATGTTTGATATGGATATTGTAGAGATGGATCAGGTGATCGCAGAACGTGAAGAGATGAGTATTCCGGATATCTTTGCTACATATGGCGAAGAATATTTCCGTGATCTGGAGACGAATCTTCTGATCGAGATGCAGTCGCATAAGAATGCAGTAATCTCATGCGGTGGTGGTGCGGCCTTAAGAGAGAAAAATGTAGCAGAGATGAAAAAGAACGGAAGAGTTGTTCTTCTTACTGCTACACCGGAGACGATTTTTGAACGTGTAAAAGACAGCAATGACAGACCGGTATTAAATGGCAGAAAGAATGTCAAAGGCATTTCAGAACTTATGGAGCAGCGCCGTGAGAAATATGAAGCGGCAGCAGATATAGTAATCAATACGGATGATAAGACAGTTCTTCAGATCTGTGAAGAGCTGGTACAGCAGCTGCAGGAGTTAGAAGAATAATATGTTTGATAGATTTTTCCCGGATCAGTATGTAGCATCCACTTATGTGATCGATTTTGAAAAATTATATGAAGAGGGTGTACGCGGACTGATCTTTGATATTGATAATACGCTGGTTCCGCACGGAGCACCGGCGGACGAGAGAGCAAAGGCATTATTTGCCAGACTGAAAGCAATTGGATTCCGATGCTGTCTGATCTCGAATAACCAGAAGCCAAGGGTAGAGATGTTCAATAAAGATATCCAGGTGGATTATGTTTATAATGCGCACAAGCCATCGACCAGGAATTATCTCAGGGCGATGGAGATTATGGGAACAGACAGAAGGAGTTCTGTGTTTATCGGAGACCAGCTTTTTACAGATGTATGGGGAGCAAAACGTGCCGGAATCCCGAATATTCTGGTAAAACCGATACATCCAAAGGAAGAAATCCAGATTGTTCTGAAGCGTTATCTGGAAAAAATTGTGTTACATTTCTACAAGAAGAGTCAGAGACACGAAAAAAAGGTTGAAAAATAATATCATGTATTATAGAATAATATGAGATGAAATTACGTAAGCGTGTATACGCGGTTTAAGGAGGATAAGGTAATGGCTAAAGTTTCAGCAGGAGACATCCGTAATGGTGTAACAATCGAAGTTGATGGAAAAGTATGTCAGGTTATTGATTTCATGCACGTAAAACCTGGTAAAGGTGCAGCTTTTGTGCGTGTTAAGATGAAAAATATTATCGACGGTGGTGTGGTAGAGACAACATTCCGTCCTACAGAGACATTTGAACAGGCTCACATTGAAAGAAAGAAAATGCAGTATCTGTACAACGATGGTGAGTTCTATAACTACATGGACAACGAGACATTTGAGCAGATTATGATCAGCGCAGATGATGCAGCAGATTCTATGAAGTTTGTAAAAGAAAACGAAGAAGTATCTATCAGCTTCTATCAGGGAAATGCATTTGCGATCGAGCCGCCGCTCAGTGTTGAACTGGTTGTAACAGAGACAGAGCCAGGTGTAAAAGGTAACACAGCTACAGGTGCTACAAAGCCGGCTATCGTTGAGACAGGTGCGAAAGTTAACGTTCCGCTTTTCGTTGATCAGGGCGAGACGATCAAGATTGATACTCGTACAGGAGCATACCTCTCAAGAGCATAAGAGTCATAAGAATTCTAAATTAAATAATTATAAAAAGCCTTGCATTTTGTGCAGGGCTTTTTTATAATCTAATTACCATAATATTTCAGAAACAATTCAAGAGATGTTCTGTTATCTCAAGCGGTAATATCACCGCAGATTTTCAAGATGATTTTTGTATATTGCTGGATAGGAAGGAGCTTTTATGACATATTTTCAGTTTATCCATGCAGTAGAGACAAAAGTAAAGAAAGAGGTGGAAGAAGAAAAAACAGTAAGCATTCATACCAATGTGAAGAATAATGGTGTGAGGAGAAGCGGTATTATGATTTCGGAAAAAGGAATCAATATTTCACCGACGATTTATCTGGAGGAGTATTTTCATCAGTTCCGGATGGGGTATCCGTTGGAACAGATTGCAAAAGATATTGTCGGATTATATGAGAAAATCCGGTTTCAGAATTCATGGGAGGACGGTGAAAAGGTAAAAGACTATGAATTTGTCAAAGATAAGATCATATACCGTCTGATAGGCAGAGAGGAGAATCAGGAGCTTTTAAAAGAAATTCCATATAAAAGTTATCTGGATCTTGCAATTATTTATTATGTACTGTTAGAGGTAGATGAATATGGCATGGCATCCATGATGGTCAGAACAGAACATATGGATATGTGGAAAGTAACGGAAGAAGATCTGTATTACCGGGCCTCTAAGAATACCCAGGAGTTACTGCCGTATGAATTTGCACCGATGCGCACGGTGATCGAAGAATTGCTGGGACTTGGGATGGAAGAGGGACCGGCAGAAAAAATGTATATCCTGAGCAATGAAATGCGTAGCTATGGGGCTGCGGCACTGATCTATCCGGATTGCCTGAGAAAGATTGCCGGTGTAGTGGGAGAAAATTTCTTTGTGATCCCAAGCAGTGTGCATGAGACCATTATTGTGGCTGAAAGCGAAGCGCCGGGCAGAGAAGAACTGGGAAGCATGATCGAGGAGATCAATGAGACACAGGTAGAGGCGGAAGAAGTACTTTCGGACAGGGCATATTATTATGACCGGGAGAGTGGAAAACTTGCGCTGTAAGATTTAAAAAGGAAAATTAAAGAAAAATATTAAAAAAGTAGAGGAAATGATCGAAAAGTGGGATGCATTTCCTTTACTTTATCTCAAAGATGTGTTAATATTACTAAGGCAATTTCATATAGTAATTGTATACGCACCCGTAGCTCAGGGGATAGAGCACCGCCCTCCGGAGGCGGGAGCGGCGGTTCGAATCCGCCCGGGTGTGTACTTTTTTTGCTATTTTTGATGGAAATTTATAGGAATTATAGAAAATATAGGAGATATGAAGTGAAGAAAATCATTGATTATATTGCAGAAGAACTTTCAGAAGCATTCGAAAAGGCAGGTTATGACAGAACGTATGGAAAAGTAACACTGTCAAACCGTCCGGATCTCTGCGAATACCAGTGTAACGGAGCGATGGCAGGAGCAAAAGCTTACAAAAAAGCACCGTTCATGATCGCAGAGGATGTTGTTGCCCTGTTAAAAGACAGTGCATGTATGGAAGAAGTAGAGGTTGTAAAACCTGGATTTATCAATATCAGACTGAAAAAGTCATTTGTTGCAGATTATCTGAATCAGATGGAAGAGACGGATAATCTCGGAATCGAGAAGACAGAACATCCGGAGATGATCGTGCTGGATTATGGCGGACCAAATGTGGCAAAGCCGTTGCATGTAGGGCATCTCCGTTCGGCGATCATCGGAGAAAGCGTAAAGCGCATCTCAAGAAAGATGGGACATGAAGTTCTTGGCGATATCCATCTTGGAGACTGGGGATATCAGATGGGACTGATCATCACAGAATTGAAAGAAAGAAAGCCAGAACTGCCATATTTTGATGAAGCGTTTGAAGGTGAATATCCAAAAGAGGCTCCATTTACAATCAGCGAACTGGAAGAAATCTATCCGACAGCAAGCGGTAAGGCAAAAGAAGATGAGACATACAGGGAGAATGCATTGCATGCGACGTATCTGTTACAGAACGGGCATAAAGGATATCGTGCGATCTGGAATCATATCATTCGTGTATCGGTATCTGATCTTAAGAAAAATTATGCGAATCTGAATGTAAGTTTTGATCTCTGGAAAGGGGAGTCTGATGCCCAGGCATACATCCCGGATATGATCGAGAGATTGAAGAAAGAAGGATTTGCACATGAAGACCAGGGAGCACTGGTGATTGATGTGCAGGAAGAGACAGATACCAAAGAGATTCCTCCTTGCATGATCCAGAAATCAGACGGAGCATCTCTTTATGGAACAACAGACCTTGCCACACTGGTACAACGTGTACAGGATTATCATCCGGACAAGGTTGCCTATGTGGTGGATAAGCGTCAGGAACTGCATTTTACACAGGTGTTCCGTGCTGCAAAGAAGACAGGAATCGTTCCTGCGGAAACAGAACTGAAATTCTTAGGTTTCGGTACCATGAATGGAAAAGATGGCAAGCCGTTCAAGACAAGAGAAGGCGGGGTAATGCGTCTGGAGACACTGATCTCAGAGATTACAGAGAAGATGTATGAGAAAATCTCTGAAAATCATTCTATCGAGGGAGAAGAAGCAAAACAGACAGCAAAACTCATCGGAATGGCAGCAATTAAATACGGAGATCTGTCAAACCAGGCATCAAAAGATTATGTATTTGACGTAGACAGATTTACTTCCTTTGAAGGAAATACCGGTCCATACATTCTGTATACAATTGTACGTATCAAATCGATCCTGAATAAATACCAGTCACAGGGAAATAGTCTGGATGGACTGAAAGTACAGGAAGCATATGCGGATTGTGAAAAAGCTCTGATGCTGGAAGCTGCAAAATATAATGATGTGATGGCGAATGCATTCCAGGATCTTGCACCGCATAAGATCTGTGCATACATTTATGATCTTGCCAATGCATTCAATCGTTTTTATCATGAGACAAAGATTCTGGCAGAAGAAGATGCCGGAAAACAAAAGAGTTATATTGCGCTTCTGAAAGTGACGAAGGATGTACTGGAAGCTTGTATCGACGTACTTGGATTTGAAGCACCGGAGAGGATGTAGGAAAAATGACAGAGAAATTATTTTATGAGGACAGTCACAGAACTGAATTTACAGCAAAAGTAATTTCCTGTGAAGAAGCGAAGGATGGTTTCTGTGTGGTGCTGGATCAGACAGCATTCTTCCCGGAAGGTGGCGGTCAGTATGCCGACACGGGCATTCTCGGCAATACAGAAGTTACCGATGTGCACGAAAAAAATGATGTGATCTTTCATTCTGTGACAGCACCATTGGAAGTGGGAAGTATAGTATCCGGTAAGATCAACTGGAAAGAACGCTTTGAGAAGATGCAGCAGCATACAGGAGAACATATAGTGTCCGGTATTGTGCATGAAAGATTTGGCTATAATAATGTCGGTTTCCATCTGGGAGCCGACTATTGTACCATGGATTTTGACGGACCGATCAGTAAAGCGCAGCTGAAAGAAATCGAGGCAGCAGCCAATGAAGCAGTATACCGGAATCTGGAAGTTGAGGTTCTGTATCCATCCAAAGAGGAATTGAAAGATATGGATTACCGCAGTAAGATCGAGATTGAAGGTCAGGTTCGTATCGTGAAGATTCCGGGATATGATGTATGTGCATGCTGTGCTCCGCACGTGAAGACAACCGGTGAGATCGGAGCTGTCAAACTGGTAAGCATGGTAAGTTATAAAGGCGGTGAACGCATTACGATGCTTTGCGGAAGACGTGCCATGAGAGACTATGAGAAAAAGGATGCCATGACAAAAGAAATTTCAACCATGTTGTGTGCGAAAGAATATGAAGTGGCAGAAGCGGTCGGCAGACTGAAGAATGAGCAGACACGTATGAAGAGTCAGATTGCAGAACTGCAGCAGAAACTTCTGAAGTTTTGTGTGGCAGAGATACCGGTGGATGAGAAGATTGTGACTGTATTTGACGGATCTTTATCGGGAAATCTTCCGAGAGAGATGATGAACCAACTGCTGGATAAAGGGGCAGTCATCTGCGCGGTATTTGCAGGAACGGACGAGGAGGGGTATCGCTATGTGATCGGAAGCAGAAGTGAAGATGTCCGTTCAATCAGTAAAACGTTAAACAGTACATTAGAAGGACGCGGCGGCGGAAAGCCGGAGATGGTCCAGGGTTCTGTGAAAGGAACAGAAGACGCCGTGAAAGAAATAATTGCACGGTATCAGTAGCCGGATGACAAGTCCTGTAGCCGGAAGAAGCTTTAAGCTTCTTCGCGGTGACTCCGGATGATCAGGCGGACCGTACGGTACAGGAACGGCTTGTACGCTTCGATAGATACAGGCTCTTCAAAGAGGATAGAATTATATCCGGTAGAACCGGCCAGTTCGAGGATCGTGAACAGCATGATGTCAATATCTTTATAATTATAGGTGTCGGCTTCTACCAGTTCAAGATATCTTTCATAAAAGATCTTGTCGGATTCTTCTTCTGACCAGAAAGCAGACTTTAAGGCACCCATTACAAGATTTTTAGAAATGAAATTCAGCAATGGCTTGTTGTTGACCAGAATATTGATGATGTCATCGATAATAAAGACAAGCTGATCTTCCAGACCGGTGATGCCGGAATTTTCCAATGCAACGGCAGCATGATCAAACAGTTCTTTTGTCTTATGTGCGATCAGCTTGTTTTTGATATCATATTTGTCCTTGAAATATAGATAGAACGTTCCTTTCGCTACACCAGCCTTTTCAACAATGTCGGAAATGGCAGTTGAATTAATTCCTTTTGTGGTAAATAATTCATATGCGGTGCGAAAGAGCGCTTCCTTTTTTTTCTTTTTGTTTTCTTCGACTCTTCCCATGAGTAATCAGACTTCTTTCTTGAAATTCTTAAATCTATAGTTCTTAATTCATTATATAAAATTCATTCGAACAAGATATTAAAGTAATATATTCAATAAAATAAGTATAACAAATTGCAGATAAGAAGTCAAAAACAAATTGACTAATGGTCATATTTTCTACGTTGCCTTTTTTACTGATAGCAGATATAATAGAAATGTTAAATATGCAAGGATTTATAAGGAGGAAGAGATGGAGGCATATACAAGTTTTGCCGAGGTCTATGATACATTCATGGATAATGTGCCATATGAGGAATGGGCAGATTATCTGGAAGACAGATTAAAAGAATATGGAATAAGAGACGGGCTGGTTCTGGAACTGGGATGCGGAACCGGAAGCATGACGGAACTGCTGGCAGAAAAAGGATATGATATGATCGGGGTGGATAATTCCGAAGACATGCTGGAAATCGCAATGGAGAAGCGTATCGAGAGTGGACATGATATCCTCTATCTGTTACAGAATATGCAGGAGTTCGAATTATATGGAACAGTGAGAGCTATTGTCAGTGTATGTGACTGTGTAAATTATGTGACAGATAAAAATGAATTGCAGGAAGTATTCTGCCTGGTCAATAATTATCTGGACCCGCAGGGAATCTTTATCTTTGATTTTAATACAGAATATAAGTACAGAGAAATTCTGGGTAATCAGGTAATCGCAGAAGACAGGGATGAGTGTAGCTTTATCTGGGAAAATTATTATAACCATACATCGATGATCAATGAATACGAACTGACATTATTTGTCCGCGAGGATGAAGAGGAAGCACTGTACAGAAAGTATCAGGAGAGTCATTTCCAGAAAGCATATACACTCAGAGAAATCAGAACACTAATTGAAAAAGCGGGTCTGAAATTCGTTGCAGCTTATGATGCGTATACAAAGAAAGCACCGATGCATACGAGTGAACGGATCACCGTGATCGCAAGAGAGCATGGTAAATAATAGAGATGAGAAGTAACTCATCGGAATAAAAATAGAAAAACAGAAGAAGGAAAGGAATATATATGAACGACTATATCGTAAGAGCAACCGCAGCAGACGGCCAGGTAAGAGCGTTTGCTGCAACAACAAAAGAACTTGTGGAAGCGGCCAGAGAACATCATAATACCAGCCCGGTGGCAACCGCAGCACTGGGAAGACTTCTTACTGCAGGAGCTATGATGGGAAGTATGATGAAGAATGATACAGATATGCTGACACTTCAGGTAAGAGGAGACGGACCGCTTGGCGGGATTACAGTTACTGCGGACAGCAAGGGAGATGTGAAAGGTTATGTAAATCATCCGGATGTCATGCTGCCGCCAAAGAATGGAAAGCTGGATGTAGGCGGTGCTGTCGGAATCGGACTTCTCCAGGTTATCAAAGATATGGGACTCAAAGAGCCATACTCCGGACAGACCATTCTGGTATCCAGTGAAATTGCGGAAGATCTGACGTACTATTTTGCCAATTCGGAGCAGGTGCCATCCTCGGTAGGACTTGGGGTGTTGATGGATAAAGATAATACAGTGGCATGTGCAGGAGGCTTCATTATCCAGATGATGCCATTTGCAAAGGAAGAGACGATCAGTCAGATTGAGGAAAATCTGAAGAATATCACATCTGTAACGGATCATCTGAAAAAAGGTGAAACACCAGAGCAGATCCTGGAAATCCTGCTTGGAAATCTCGGACTTGAAATTACAAGTACAATGCCGACAAAATTCTATTGTAATTGCTCAAAAGAAAGAGTAGAAAAGGCTGTGATCAGTGTCGGAAAGAAAGAAATCCAGGATATGATAGATGACGGTCAGGATATAGAAGTAAAATGTCATTTCTGTAATACGGCATATAAATACAGCGTAGAAGAGTTGAAAGATATCTTAAAACGCTGTAAACGATAAGGAGAAAAGTCATGAGAGACGGGTTTGTAAAAGTGGCAGCAGTAACTCCAGATATCCGTGTGGCGGATGTTGCCTATAATACACAAAATATCTGTAAGATGATTGATGAGACTGTTGCAAAAGGAGCAAAAGTTATCGTATTTCCGGAATTATGTGTAACGGGATATACCTGCAGTGATCTTTTTACGCAGGACATTTTGTTAAAGAAATCGAAAGAAGCACTGTTTAAAATAGCCGAATATACAAAAGAGAAGGATGCGATTATATTTATCGGGGTTCCACTTGCCATAGATGGAGAACTTTATAATGTCGCAGCAGCTTTGAATCATGGTAAGATCCTTGGCCTTACGACGAAGACATTTCTCCCGAATTATGGGGAGTTTTATGAAATGCGGCAGTTCCGTCCGGGACCGGATAAGGCGAGATGGATCACACTGGATGGAAAGCAGATCCCGTTCGGACCACAGCTTTTATTCGTGGCAGATCAGATGGAAGAATTGGTAATCTCCGCAGAAATCTGTGAGGATGTATGGTCGCCGGTTCCGCCAAGTACACTTGCAGCAAGAGAAGGAGCAACTGTGATCGTGAATTGTTCTGCAAGCGATGAGACGATCGGTAAAGCATCTTATCGTGAAAGCCTGATCGAAGGACAGTCAGCGAGACTGATCTGCGGATACATTTATGCCAATGCCGGAGAGGGAGAGTCTACGACAGATCTGGTATTCGGAGGACATAATATTATTGCGGAGAACGGAACAACACTTGTGGCGAGTGATCGCTTCGTAAATGAAGTGATTTATACAGAATTGGATGTGAAGCGCCTGTTAAGCGAGCGACGTAAGAATACAACATTCCAGACAGAAAAAGAAAGAATGCTGATCCGTATTCCATTTTCAATCCATGTGGAAGAGACGGAACTTACCAGAAAATTTGCTTCCAGACCGTTTGTTCCAAGTGTGATGGCAGAGAGAAATTTACGTTGTGAAGAGATTCTGACAATTCAGGCAATGGGACTGAAGAAACGTCTTGCACATGCACATGCAAAGAGTGCGGTTGTCGGAATCTCCGGCGGACTGGATTCTACACTTGCGCTTCTTGTGTCCGCAAAGGCATTTGATGCACTTGGAATGGACCGCAGTGGAATTACAGCGGTAACAATGCCATGTTTTGGAACAACGGACAGAACTTATCAGAATGCATGTAAGATGTCACTGAAACTGGGAGCAACACTGCGTGAGATTCCGGTGGGGGCAGCAGTAGAGCAGCATTTTAAAGATATCGGACATGATCCGGAAGATCACAGTGTAACCTATGAAAATTCTCAGGCAAGAGAAAGAACACAGGTACTGATGGATGTTGCAAATCAGACCGGTGGAATTGTAATTGGTACAGGAGATATGTCTGAACTTGCTCTTGGATGGGCGACTTATAACGGAGACCATATGTCTATGTATGGAGTCAATGCGTCGGTTCCAAAGACACTGGTACGCCATCTGGTCCATTATTATGCGGATACCTGTAAAGACCAGGAATTAAAAGATGTCTTGTATGATGTACTGGACACACCGGTGAGTCCGGAACTTCTTCCGCCAAAAGACGGTGAGATTGCCCAAAAGACAGAGGATCTGGTCGGGCCGTATGAGCTGCATGACTTCTTCTTGTATTATCTGCTGAGATTCAGTTATGAACCGGGTAAGATATACCGTATTGCGAGATATGCATTTGACGGTGAATATGATGATGCAACCATTTACAAATGGTTATATACGTTCTGCAGACGATTCTTCATCCAGCAGTTTAAACGCTCCTGTCTGCCGGACGGACCAAAGGTAGGAACTGTGGCACTGTCTCCAAGAGGTGACTGGAGAATGCCGAGTGATGCATGCGCGGAAGTATGGCTGAGAGATCTGGAGAAGGCGAAGCCGGTAGGGATGTAATTGGGATTTAATTTATTAACTGGGGAAGCGGCCTCTCAGTCCTTGAAGGAAACAATAGATAAGGCTTCTTGTTCAGGTTCCATACCATAAGAAACACTAAGAGAGTCAGAAGCACCTAAAAGCAAAGGAACTACGCTCAAACTCGGCGTTCGCCTCAAACACGTTCGCTTCGTTCCTTTAACGGTGCTTCTGACTCTCTAACTGTTTCTAACGGCATTTCACATTCACAATAATCCTTATCTATTGTTTCCTTCAAGTCGTGAATGGCAGCGAATGTTAATAAATAAAATGCCCGGAAGTGTAACCCAGTGGAGGCCACTACGGTTACGCAATTGCCATTTCATTCGTAAGGCATTTGATACACACGGAATAAAACTTGGAAAGGTGTTCCAGTGAATGTGAAAGAGGCGTTGGTAATTCTTAAGGGGCAAAATTCTGCGTTGGGTTTTCAAAATTTGACTGTCTGAGGCGTATGCCGAGTTTCAAATTTTGAAAGCCTGCTTTTAGCAGAATTTTGCCCCTTTAGAATTGACCCGCCGATGGAACCTGAGCAGGAACGCCTTTCCAAGCTTTATTCCGGTTCGGGTATCCACAGCCTTCCTGAATTAAATCCCAACTAATCTAATTTCAACCCTTTGAATAAATCTCCGAGACTTGTACCAATCTCCTCAGCTTTAGGAATCTCTACATGGATTTCCTCTTCTTCTTTTTTCTCTTCTTCAAGAGCTTTCATGCTGAGACTGATCTTACCGTCTTTTACGCCGATGATCTTTACATTTACCTCATCTCCGACATTTAACACATCAGAAGGTGATTTGATCCGTTTTAAACTGATCTGGGAGATGTGTACCAGTCCGGAGAGTCCGTCGCCGAGATCTACAAATGCGCCGTAGTTCTGAAGACTTTCTACCGTACCAGTTACTATGCTGCCGACTTTAACAGCTGCAATTCGGGCTTCTCTTTCTTTTCTTGCTTTTTCCTGTAGGATCTCACGTGCAGAGAGCACAAGACGGTTATTGGCTTCATCTACATCAATGACCCTGACTTCAATATCTTTTAACAGATATGTTTCCAGATCTTCGATATAAGAAAGAGATAATCTGGATGCAGGAATGAATCCGCGGATTCCCTCGATCATGGCAATGGCTCCGCCGTTCACGATTCCTTCTACTTTTACAGGCAGGATCGTGCCTTTTTCCATATAAGATTTTACTACGTTCCATGGATTTGCATCATCGAAATGTTCCTCAAGGTCAGCCATTGTAACAGCTGCTTCTGTCTGTGTTTGTTCGTGTAATAATTCTTCGCTCATAGTGTAATAATTCCCTTCTTAGTAATAGTAAGAACATGCAAATAACATGTTCTCCAGTATTAATTTCAGTATAGCATAGAACCATAATATTGTTCAAAGAAAAATACGAAATACATGGAAATAAAGGTTGACGAAACTTCAAAAAGATGGCAAGCTTAATACTTGAAGGATATAAGCAAAAGGATGTGAAAGATAAAAGATGGCTAAAAAAGAAGAAAAAATATACGTTGTGGGACATAAGAATCCAGATACGGATTCCATCTGTTCGGCAATTGCCTATGCGAATTTAAAAAGAGAAATAACCGGTAATGATTATGTAGCCAAAAGAGCCGGTCAGATAAATGAAGAGACACATTATGTATTACAGAAGTTTGGGGTAAAAGCACCGACACTTCTTGAAAATGTAAAACTGCAGGTAAAGGATATGGATATCCATCAGATTGATGGTATCGGTCCGAATGTGTCTATGAAAGATACATGGATAAAGATGAAGGAGAATAATATCAAGACCATTCCTATATTAAGAGACGAAGAACTTCTTGGTGTGATTTCCACAGGAGATATTGCAACATCTTATATGGAAGTATATGATAACATGATCCTTTCCAAAGCAAAAACACAGTACCGTAACATTATGAATACACTGGATGGAGAGATGGTAACCGGTAATGAACACGGATATTTTACCAAAGGGAAAGCGGCAATCGGTGCGTCCAGTCCGGAACTGATGCAGGAATTTATTGAAAAGGATGATCTGGTGATTCTTGGAAACCGTGTAGAGTCACAGATGTGTGCCTTGGATATTGATGTAAGCTGCATGGTTGTCTGCCAGAATGCGGAGGTTTCAAAAGAAGTGATCAAGCGTGCAGATGAACAGAGTACGGTGATTATCAGTACGCCACACGATACATTTACCGCGGCAAGACTGATCAACCAGAGTGTCCCGGTTAAGCGCTTTATGACGAAGGCACCTCTGATTTCTTTCCATATGAGTGATTATGTGGAAGATATCAAGGAAGTGATGGCAAAGAAGAAGTACCGTGATTTCCCGATCATTGACAGACATGGAAAGTTCAGGGGGTTCATATCCAGACGTCGTTTTTTAAATGTAAGTAAGAAGAAAGTAATTCTGGTAGATCATAACGAGAAGAATCAGGCTGTAGACGGTATCGAAGAAGCAGAGATTGTGGAGATCATCGATCATCACAGACTGGGAAATATAGAGACAATGGGACCAGTGTTTTTCCGTAACCAGCCAGTAGGATGTACCGCAACGATTGTATATCAGATGTACAAAGAAAATGATGTGGAGATCAAGCCGACAATTGCAGGACTTCTGTGTTCGGCAATTATTTCAGATACACTTTTATTCCGTTCACCGACCTGCACACCGCTGGATGAAAAGATTGCCAAAAAACTGGCGAAGATTGCGGGTATCAATCTGGAAGAACAGGCACAGGCGATGTTCAAGGCAGGAAGCAGCCTTGCCGGAAAGACAGCAGAAGATATTTGCTTCCAGGATTTTAAACAGTTTACAGTCAATGATATGGTATTTGGCGTAGGACAGTTGAATTCCATGAGTAAAGAGGAACTGCAGAAAGTAAAAGAGATGCTGACACCATATCTTCCGAAAGTACTGGAGAAGAATGGAGTGCAGATGGTGTTCTTTATGCTGACAGACATTCTGGATGAGTCGACAGAACTGTTATGCTGTGGGGCAAGGGCAAAAGAGTATATCATTGATGCATTTGACCTGAAAGAAAACACGGAGAAGATGATCTTAAAGGGTGTGGTATCTAGAAAGAAACAGCTGATACCGACTTTGGTAAGTGAATTACAGCAGTAAAGGAAACGGGGGAGAAGACATGGCAAAGCAGATCTGGAAACCGGGGAATATGCTGTATCCGCTTCCGGCTGTGATGGTAAGTACTGCAGATAAATCCGGCAGATCGAATATCATAACAGTTGCGTGGACAGGAACAGTATGTACGAATCCGGCGATGCTGTATATATCTGTAAGACCGGAACGATATTCGTACAATCTTTTGAAAGACAGCGGAGAGTTTGTAGTAAATCTGACGACCGAGAAGCTGAAAAAGGCAACAGACTGGTGCGGTGTACGTTCCGGTCGTGATGTCGACAAATGGAAAGAGATGCATCTGACGGCCGGCAAAGCGTCAAAGCTTGATCATGCACCGATCATAGAAGAATGTCCGGTGAACATTGAGTGTAAAGTAACAGAGATAAAAGAACTTGGTTCGCATCATATGTTTCTGGCAAAAGTAGAGGCTGTTCAGGTAGGAGAAGAATATCTGGATAAAAAGGGAAGACTACAGCTGGGAAAGGCCGGACTTTTGGCATATTCTCACGGAGAATACCTGACATTGGGAAAGACTCTCGGAACATTTGGATGGAGTGTCAGAAAGCTTTCTGCGTCGGGAAGAAAAGCGGCATCACGAAAACGAAAGAAATAAAAACAAAATAAATGTAGGGCGTCAGAATGCTGACGCTTTTTTTAATTCCATGCGTTCGAAATAAGGGTATGAGCATGGAATTTTCTGTCTTTGCATATAGTAAAATGAAATGGTGGTATGTGGGGACAGCATGGAATTAAATCGGGATTATGAATCTGCTGCAATATATAAATGGCGGAAGAAGAGAAAGAAAGCATTTGTTTTGTTCATTTGCATAGTTGGAATCTGTTTTCTTGTGACAAGGATGGTGCGGGTGGAAGATAAGACAACGGTGAAAGTTCATAACATGCATACGGAACAGAATGAAAAAGCCATTCGGTATGTTGCATCAAATATGATAAAAGAGGATCCAAAGATTGCAATTACCTTTGATGACGGACCAAGTCCGGCATGGACTCCGCAGCTTCTGGATGGATTGAAAGAGCGGAATGTAAAAGCAACATTTTTTCTGATCGGAGAAAACGCAAAAAATAATCCGGAACTGGTAAAGAGGGAAGCGGAAGAAGGACATCTGATAGGCAATCATACCTATCATCATGTGGAAATCACACGGGTGCCGGATGAGACGGCACAGGAAGAAATACTGATGACCAATGAAGTGATCACCGGAATTACCGGAGAGGAAGTCTCTTATATGAGACCGCCGTTTGGAGTCTGGCAGAAGAATCTGGAGAGGAAACTGGATGTCATGCCTGTGTTGTGGACCATAGATCCACTGGACTGGACAACGGACAATGAAGACGAAATTATCAATAAAGTAGTGACGCAGGCGGGGGAAAATGATATTATTTTATTACATGACTGTTATGAATCTAGTGTGAATGCAGCACTACGTATAGTGGATATTTTGCAGAAAGAAGGGTTTGGATTTGTAACAGTCGATGAACTGATAATGAATTAGAGTTGTACTCTTGTGGTTCAACTAAATGGAGATGAAAGAATGGATTTATTTGATTACATGCGGGAGCAGAACATGGAAAAGGAAGCTCCGCTTGCATCCAGACTGCGGCCGACAACATTGGAAGAAGTAGTAGGACAACAGCATATTATAGGAAAAGACAAATTGCTTTACAGGGCGATCAAGGCGGACAAATTAAGCTCAGTCATTTTTTATGGTCCTCCGGGAACTGGGAAGACAACGCTTGCCAAAGTAATTGCCAACACGACCAGTGCGGAATTTATCCAGATCAATGCAACGACTGCGGGTAAAAAAGATATGGAAGAAGTGATTGCCAAAGCAAAAGAGATGCAGGGAATGTACCGTAAGAAGACCATCCTGTTCGTAGATGAGATCCACAGATTTAATAAAGGACAGCAGGATTATCTGCTTCCGTTTGTGGAGGATGGTACGATCATCCTGATCGGTGCAACGACGGAAAATCCGTATTTTGAAGTAAATGGGGCACTGCTTTCAAGATCGAGCATTTTTGAGTTGCAGCCGCTTGCAAAAGAAGATATTAAGACGTTGATCACGAGAGCGGTCTATGACACGGTAAAAGGTATGGGAAGTTATCAGGCAGTGATAGAGGAAGATGCATTGGAATTTCTTGCAGATATTTCCGGCGGGGATGCCAGAAGTGCATTGAATGCGGTTGAACTTGGTATCCTGACAACAGAACGGGGGGCAGACGGAAAGATTCATATAACACTGGATGTTGCGTCCGAATGTATTCAGAAACGGGTAGTCAAATACGATAAGACCGGGGATAATCATTACGATACGATCTCTGCATTTATCAAAAGTATGCGGGGTTCTGATCCGGATGCGGCAGTGTATTATCTTGCAAAAATGCTGTATGCAGGAGAAGATATCAAGTTCATAGCCAGGCGTATTATGATCTGTGCATCGGAAGACGTCGGAAATGCAGATCCGATGGCACTTACGGTAGCAGTATCTGCGTCCCAGGCAGTTGAAAGAATCGGTATGCCGGAAGCACAGATCATCCTTTCGCAGGCAGTCACTTATGTGGCAACTGCCCCAAAGAGTAATGCCTCATATATCGCAATCGCTGATGCAATGGCAAGTGTGAAGAGGACAAAGACGACTGTTCCGTCACATCTGCAGGATGCTCACTATAAAGGAGCACAGAAACTGGGACACGGAACCGGATATAAATATGCTCATGATTATCCGCACCATTACGTAGAACAACAATATCTTCCGGACGAGATCGCAGGAGAAAAATTCTATGTGCCGTGTGAGAATGGACATGAGAGAAAGATTAAAGAGTGGATGCAGTATATTCGGGAGAATCAGTAATTCCGGAATGTCATTTATTAACCGGAACGGCCTCTTTCTAAAAAATATCTAAACAGTGTTGACAAAAATATGCGGGAGTGCTATCTTAATAGTCGAAAGGTGTTAGCACTCGGATATAAAGAGTGCTAATAACCCGAAACCGAAAGGAGGAGGTACCGGTGATAAATTATGAAGAACTGAGTGAAAGAAAATTGAAAATACTTCATGCAGTCATTCAGAATTATCTGGAGACAGGAGAACCGGTTGGTTCCAGAACAATTTCCAAATATACGGATCTGAATTTAAGTTCAGCAACGATTCGTAATGAGATGGCTGATCTGGAAGAGATGGGATATATCATCCAGCCTCATACGTCGGCAGGACGTATTCCTTCGGACAAAGGATACAGGCTCTATGTAGACATGCTGATGGAGGAGAAAGAGCAGGAATTAAATGAGATGCAGGAGCAGATGCTTGATAAGGCTGACAAGATGGATCAGCTTCTGAAGCAGGCGGCAAGGGTTCTTGCAACGAATACAAATTATGCAACGATGGTTTCCACTCCGATGAACAATTCGAATAAGATTAAGTTCATTCAGTTGTCTATGGTAGATGAGGAACAGGTGATTGCAGTCATTGTACTGGGCGGCAATGTGATCAAGAATAAGATCATCAACATTGACGAACCAATCAGTAATGAGAATCTGCTGAAGTTAAACATGCTGTTGAATACAACACTCAATGGCATGGCAATCGAAGAGATCAACCTGGGGCTGATCGCCAGATTGAAAGAGCAGGCAGGAATCCACAGTCAGGTGGTCGGATATGTTCTGGATGCAGTTGCGGATGCCATTCATCTGGATGATGACATGCAGATTTATACAAGCGGTGCAACGAATATTTTTAAATATCCGGAGCTGAGTGATAACCAGAGTGCACAGGAGATCATCAGTGCATTTGAAGAAAAACAGCAGTTATCCGAGCTGGTAACCCAGACCCTGGCAAAGGAAGACAATACAGGAATCCAGGTATATATCGGTGATGAGACGCCGGTACAGACCATGCGGGACTGCAGTGTGGTAACCGCAACGTATGAACTGGGGGATGGTATGAAAGGAACGATAGGAATTATCGGACCGAAACGTATGGATTATGAACATGTTTTAAAATCTATGAAGCGTCTCCAGACAGAACTGGATCAGATGTTTCATAAGAATGATAGAAAGGTGGAATAACCCTTGGAGAATAAGCAGGAAAAAAGTCAGGAAGATATGGTAAAAGAAGCTGTGGAAGAAGCCAAAAAGTCTGCAGCTGAGACTGAATCTGCAGAAGCTGAGGCGGAAGAGACAGAAGAAACTTCCGAAGAAGCCAAAGAGGATGCAGAAAAGAAAACTGGCAAAAAATTATTTGGTAAAAAGAAAGATAAAAAGGACGAGAAGATAGAAGAACTGACAGATAAGCTTACTCGTCAGATGGCAGAGTTTGATAACTTCCGCAAACGTACAGAAAAGGAAAAGTCCCAGATGTATGAAGTTGGAGCGAAAGATATCATAGAAAAGATTCTTCCGGTTGTAGATAACTTCGAAAGAGGATTAGATGCGGTAAAGGAAGAAGAAAAAGAAGATCCGTTCGTTCAGGGAATGGAAAAGGTATACAAACACCTGGTTACCACACTTGAAGGAATAGAGGTGAAGCCTATTGAAGCAGTAGGTCAGCCGTTTGATCCGAATTTCCACAATGCGGTGATGCATGTGGAAGATGAAAACTTTGGTGAAAATATTGTTGCCGAAGAATTTCAGAAAGGTTACACATACCGTGATTCGGTCGTAAGACACAGCATGGTAAAAGTAGCAAACTAGAAACAAGCATATTCACAATTATCAGAATAAAGAATAATACAGGAGGAAATTTATCATGGGTAAAATTATAGGTATTGACTTAGGAACAACAAACAGTTGCGTAGCCGTAATGGAAGGTGGACAGCCGACAGTTATCGCCAACACAGAAGGTGCAAGAACAACACCATCTGTAGTTGCATTTACAAAGACTGGTGAGCGTCTTGTCGGAGAACCTGCAAAACGTCAGGCAGTAACAAACGCAGAGAGAACAATCTCTTCTATCAAGAGAGAGATGGGAACCGACTATAAGGTAACAATTGAAGATAAGAAATATTCTCCACAGGAGATTTCAGCAATGATCCTTCAGAAATTGAAAGCAGATGCAGAAGGATACCTCGGAGAGAAAGTAACAGAGGCTGTTATCACAGTACCTGCTTACTTCAACGATGCTCAGCGTCAGGCAACAAAAGATGCAGGTAAGATTGCAGGACTTGATGTAAAACGTATCATCAACGAGCCAACAGCAGCAGCTCTTGCATATGGTCTTGACAATGAAAAAGAACAGAAGATCATGGTATATGACCTTGGTGGTGGTACATTCGACGTATCTGTTATCGAGATCGGTGACGGAGTTATCGAAGTATTATCTACAGCCGGTAACAACAGACTTGGTGGAGATGACTTCGACCAGAAGATTACAGATTACATGATCGCTGAATTTAAGAAACAGGAAGGTGTTGACTTATCTGCAGATAAGATGGCACTTCAGAGATTAAAAGAAGCAGCTGAGAAAGCTAAAAAAGAACTTTCTTCAGCAACAACAACAAACATCAACCTTCCATTCATCACAGCTACAGCAGAAGGGCCAAAACATTTCGATATGAACCTTACAAGAGCTAAATTTGATGAACTGACACATGATCTTGTACTGAAGACATCTGAGCCGGTACAGAGAGCATTATCAGATGCTGGTATCACAGCTTCTGAACTTGGTCAGGTACTGTTAGTTGGTGGATCTACACGTATCCCTGCAGTACAGGAAGAAGTAAAACGTCTGACAGGTAAAGAGCCAAGCAAATCTCTGAACCCGGATGAGTGTGTAGCACTTGGAGCATCTGTTCAGGGTGGTAAACTTGCAGGAGATACAGGCGCCGGCGACATCCTTCTTCTGGATGTAACTCCACTGTCACTGTCTATCGAGACAATGGGTGGTGTAGCTACTCGTCTGATCGAGAGAAATACAACAATTCCTACAAAGAAGAGCCAGATTTTCTCTACAGCTGCTGATAACCAGACAGCCGTTGATATCAACGTAGTACAGGGAGAAAGACAGTTCGCAAGAGATAACAAATCCCTCGGACAGTTCAGACTGGACGGAATCGCACCAGCTCCACGTGGAATCCCACAGATCGAAGTTACATTCGATATCGATGCAAATGGTATCGTAAATGTATCTGCAAAAGACCTTGGAACTGGAAAAGAACAGCACATCACAATTACAGCAGGATCTAACATGTCTGATGAAGATATCGACAAAGCTGTAAAAGAAGCTGCTGAATTCGAAGCTCAGGACAAGAAACGTAAAGAAGGAATCGATGCTAAGAACGAAGCTGACGCTATGGTATTCCAGACAGAGAAAGCTCTGCAGGAAGTTGGCGACAAGCTTGACGGTGCAGACAAAGCAGCAGTAGAAGCTGACTGCAAAGCTCTGAAAGAGTTACTGGAAAAAGCAAATACAGATACTCTTACAGACGAGCAGGTTGCTGAGATCAAAGCAGGTAAAGAAAAACTGACAGAAAGTGCTCAGAAGCTTTTCACAAAGATGTATGAGCAGGCTGGTGCAGCAGCAGGAGCTCAGGGAGCAGGTCCTCAGGCAGATGCTTCAGCAGGAGCAGGTCCGGCACCAGAAGGATTCCAGGGCGACGATGTCGTAGACGGAGATTACAAAGAAGTCTAAGAACATTAAGTGAGGAATAGGAAATGGCAGAGTCAAAAAGAGATTACTATGAGGTGCTTGGGGTCAGTAAAGATGCTGACGAAGCAACTTTGAAAAAAGCATACAGACAGGTTGCCAAGAAGTATCACCCGGATATGAATCCGGGTGATGCTGAAGCTGAAAAGAAGTTCAAAGAAGCTTCTGAGGCATATGCAGTCTTGAGCGATCCGGAAAAACGTCGTCAGTATGATCAGTTTGGACATGCTGCTTTTGACGGAAGTGCAGGAGCAGGCGGCGGATATGGCGGATTCGATTTTAACGGTGCTGATTTTGGAGATATTTTCGGAGATATCTTCGGAGATCTGTTCGGCGGCGGACGCAGAGGCGGACGTGCGAACCAGGGACCAATGAAAGGTATGAATATCCGGAAGAGTGTCAGGATCACATTTGAAGAGGCTGTATTCGGATGCGAGAAAGAATTGGATGTTGTATTAAAAGACCCATGTCCGAAATGTAACGGAACAGGTGCCAAACCGGGAACATCTCCGGAGACTTGTCCGAAATGCGGCGGTAAAGGTCAGGTTGTATATACACAGCAATCTTTCTTTGGAACCGTACAGAATGTACAGACCTGTCCAGATTGCCAGGGAACTGGTAAGATTATTAAGGAAAAATGTCCGGATTGCGGCGGTACAGGTTATGTAGCCAGCAAGAAGAAGATATCCGTATCCATTCCGGCAGGTATTGATAATGGTCAGAGTGTGCGTATCCGTGAAAAAGGTGAGCCAGGTGTAAACGGCGGACCAAGAGGAGATCTTCTGGTAGAGGTCGTGGTATCAAGACATCCGATCTTCCAGCGTCAGGATATGCATATCTTCTCAACGGTACCGATTACATTTGCACAGGCGGCGCTTGGTGCGGATATCCGTATCAAGACGGTAGACGGAGAAGTAATCTATACTGTAAAACCGGGAACCAAGACCGATACAAAAGTACGTCTGAAAGGAAAGGGAGTTCCATCTCTTAGAAATGCACAGGTTCGCGGCGATCATTATGTAACGCTTGTTATCCAGACACCGGAACACTTAAGTGCCGAAGCAAAAGAAGCACTTCGTAAATTCGATGAACTGACAGGCAATTCTCTTGGAACAGAAAAGAGTGACAAGACGGAAGAGCATAAAGGTAAAAAGAAAAAAGGATTTATGGATAAATTAAAGGAAACCTTTGATGATTAATTTCATCAGGGGTTTCCTCTTTGTGTCTAGAAGTATCTATGGAAAACCGGTGATGGCAGGTTCTGTAAATCTGACAGGTATTGAAAAATATACAAAAAATGCTGGCATTCACCGTGGTAAAGTGCTATCATATTAAACAAATCAAATTTTTAACAAACCAGGAGGACTCAAGTATGTACGCATTTGATGAAATTAAAAAAGCAGACAGTGAAATTGCAGATGCCATTCAGGCCGAGATGGAGAGACAGAATTCGCATCTGGAACTGATCGCATCGGAGAACTGGGTAAGTAAAGCGGTCATGGCAGCAATGGGAAGTCCGCTTACAAATAAATACGCAGAAGGCTATCCAGGCAAACGTTATTATGGTGGATGTCAGTGTGTGGATGTAGTAGAAGATCTTGCAAGAGAAAGAGCAAAGAAGTTATTCGGCTGTGATTATGCCAATGTACAGCCGCATTCCGGCGCACAGGCAAACCTGGCAGTATTCTTTGCGATGCTGGAGCCCGGAGACAAAGTTATGGGTATGAACCTGGATCACGGCGGACATCTGACACATGGTTCTCCGGTTAATATTTCCGGTAAATATTTCAACGTCGTATCATATGGAGTGAACGACGAAGGCGTGATCGATTATGATAAAGTCCGTGAGATCGCAGTGAAAGAAAAACCAAAGATGATCATTGCGGGAGCCAGTGCTTATGCAAGAATCATTGATTTCAAAAAGTTCCGTGAGATTGCAGATGAAGTAGGAGCATACCTTATGGTTGATATGGCACATATCGCGGGACTTGTTGCAGCAGGACTTCATCCAAGTCCGATCCCGTATGCAGATGTAACTACAACTACTACACATAAGACACTGCGCGGACCAAGAGGAGGTCTGATTCTTTGCAATCAGGAAGCAGCAGATAAGTTCAACTTTAATAAAGCTGTATTTCCGGGAATTCAGGGAGGTCCACTGGAACATGTGATTGCGGGAAAGGCTGTGTGCTTTAAAGAGGCACTGGAGCCTGAATTCGCAGAATATCAGAAGCAGATCATCAAAAATGCACAGGCACTCAGCAAAGGTCTGATGGGTCGTGGTGTAAAGATCATATCCGGCGGAACAGATAATCACCTGATGTTGATTGACTTAAGAGACGAAGAGGTAACCGGTAAAGAACTGGAAAAACGTCTGGATGCCGCACACATCACATGTAACAAGAATACGGTACCGAACGATCCAAGATCTCCGTTCGTGACAAGTGGTGTCAGACTTGGAACACCTGCAGTTACAACAAGAGGATTAAAAGAAGAAGATATGGATGTGATCGCAGAGTGCATCGCACTGGTACTTCAAAGTGAAGACAATATTGAAAAAGTCAAAGGAATGGTTGCAGAGCTGACTGCAAAATATCCTCTGGATATGTAATATTCGAGAATAACGAAAGAAAATAAGAAAATCAAGGATGCGTCGGAGTATGGTTTTTAAACTTATTCAGACGCATTTTTGCTGTGCAGATACCAAAAATTTTAGTAATAAGACAGCGTATTTTTATGAGTTTTTATGAAAATGATAAAAACAAAGTAATAACAGGATGGAAATTTAAAAGCAGGAAGCGTATAATCAAAAATAATGTATATTAATCTATACAAGAAGAATCTCGATAACAGCGATGAGACAAAACAGCAGATCACGACAACAGGGGAAGAACAATATAAAACGGCGGAAGAAACAGTAAAAATAAAGCAGACGGAATTACAGCAACAGGAACGCCGGTGGTAGAAGGTCAGACGATTGCGGTTGATCCAAGAGTTATTCCTTACGGAACGAAAGTGATCATCGGAGGTCATATATTTACAGCTGAGGATTGCGGCGGTGCAATTCAGGGAAACCACATTGACATCTATGTAAATAATCACGCAGAGGCAGCGGCGCTCGGGGTGACAAATGCAGATGTATTTCTTGTGAAATAAGAATAAAATAAAAATGAGAAAAGACAGCTTTTTCAGATTTGAAAGTTTGAAAAGCTGTCTTTTAATATTACGTTGCATTCATAAAAAACGCTGGATAGATATGGATTATTTACAGATCTTTAAAAGTTCTTTCAGATAATCCCACATACGCTTTGTAGATTCGATATGTACGCGTTCATTATAAGTATGTACACCTGTCAGTTCCGGTCCGAAAGAAATGATATCAAGATCATTCTTCTTTCCGAATAAGATTCCACATTCCAGTCCTCCGTGAGTTGTCTCAACGGTAGGCTCTTTGCCGAACATTTCTTTATAAAGTTCAATTGCTTTCGGACGGATCACGGAATCTGCATTGTAGCTCCATGCCGGATATTCACCGGAGATTTCGCGGGAAGCACCTGCAAGATCTGTTGCAAGATCCAGTTTGTTTCGCATATCATCTAACTTGGTAGCAACGGAGCTGCGAACCTGGAATTTGATCTTTACCGTATCTTCTGTGGTTTCAACGATACCTGTATTCAGGGAAGATTCTACAGCTGTAGGGAACGCACGGTCATAGCATTGTACACCATCGATTGCTCCATACAGGAATCCGATTACATGTGCAGTAGTATCTGCGTCAAATGCTTTTAAGGCAGTCTCGCCTTCGGAAACAGCGTTCAGAGATAAAGTTGGTTCCTGTCCGGCAAACTCAGCGGAGATCGTCTGTTCCAGTTCGGTAACAGCATCTGCGATAGCCTGAGCCTGTGCAGGGTCAGCAATAATCTCAGTCGTATTATATTGTGCGATTACGTTTGCTGCATTTCCGCCGTTTGTGCTTACAATGTTGAAGTCGTAATCTTTTGCAAGAGCATACAGGACGCGTCCCATGATCTTGTGTGCATTTCCAAGCTGGTTCTGGATTTCTGCGCCAGAATGTCCGCCCTGCAGACCGGAAATGGAGATCGTCATCTTTGTTCCGTTTTCTTCACTCCATTCGATCGGGATGAAGGTATCGTAAATGTAGCCGCCGGCACATCCGACAGTCATAACACCTTCAATTTCAGAATCAATGTTCAGACAGATCTTTCCTTTTAATACAGATGTATCCAGGTGATGTGCACCGCCCATACCAATCTCTTCATCAATTGTGAATACAGCTTCGATCGGTGGGTGTGGAATGTCTGTGCTGGCAAGGATTGCCATAGCGTAAGCAACGGCGATGCCATCATCGCCACCGAGAGTGGTGTTCTTTGCCCCAATCAGATCACCATCTACAAAAAGGTCTAAAGGATCATTTTCAAAATCATGATCACTGTCGGTTGTCTTTGTAGCGACCATGTCCAGATGTCCCTGGATGATCACCGGATCACTGTTCTCGTATCCGGCAGTACCAGGTTTTTTGATGATTACGTTGTTCACTTCATCCTGGATATATTCCAGATTGTGAGCTTTTGCAAATTCCACACAAAAATCACTGATTTTTTTTGTGTGGAAGGTACTTCTGGGTACCATACTTAATTCTTCGAAGTAATGGAATACTTCTTTTGGTTCAATATTAGACAAAATTCCCATTGTTCATTCCTCCGTTTGTCTTTAGTCTCTATCTATCATTGTACCATGAAATTCAGCACTTTACCATGATAAAATTTAATGTATACATAACGGAATGTAATAGCTATAATAACTGTAGCTTATAAGATTTTATTAAAACATTCAATAACTGCAGGACTACACAAAAAAGAAGAAAAAATATATAATATTTAAGTTGAAAATAATATGAATCGCCATGCGTTCGAAAGAAATTTACAGGAGGATATATATGAGTACAAAAGAAGCAAAACAGATGGACAAAGCATTATTTGATTTTTATGGAAAACCATCTATCGGACAGGCTTTGCCACTTGCAATCCAGCATGTACTTGCGATGATCGTCGGATGTGTAACACCATCGATCATTGTTGCGGGAGTGGCCGGAATTTCACAGGAAGATTCCGTGATCTTAATACAGGCAGCACTGGTGATGTCGGCACTGACGACATTACTGCAATTGTTTCCATTTATAAAAACAAAGAATTTCCGGATCGGTTCGGCACTTCCGGTTATGATGGGAATCAGCTTTGCGTATGTTCCAAGTATGCAGGCAATTGCGTCTGATTTTGACATTGCAACAATTCTGGGTGCACAGATTATCGGAGGTGTGGTTGCACTTCTGGTGGGATTGAATATTAAGAGAATCCGCAAATTCTTCCCGCCACTGATTACAGGAACCGTCGTATTTTCTATCGGTCTTTCTCTGTATCCGACAGCAATTAACTATATGGCCGGAGGTGCGAGCAGCAAGACTTATGGATCATGGCAGAATTGGGTGGTTGCGATTATTACATTGATCATTGTAACAGCATTGAATCATTACGGAAAAGGGGTATGGAAACTGGCATCCATCCTGATCGGAATTATTGCAGGATATATCGTAGCGTTGTTCTTTGGAATGGTAGATTTTTCATCTGTGTCATCGGCAGCGTTCTTCCAGCTTCCGAAACCAATGCATTTTGGAATTAAGTTTGAACCATCTGCATGTGTTGCGATCGGAATTCTGTTTGCGATCAATGCAGTACAGGCAATTGGTGATTTTTCGGCAACAACAACAGGATCTATGGACCGTATGCCGACAGATGAAGAACTGACAGGTGGAATTGTAGGCTATGGAATCAGTAACATTTTCTGTGCATTCTTTGGAGGACTTCCGACTGCGACATACAGCCAGAATGTAGGTATCGTATCAACAACAAAGGTCGTCAGCCGTGTGGTAATGGGGCTGGCAGCAGTGATATTACTGGCAGCAGGATTGATTCCGAAGTTTTCTTCTCTGCTTACGACAATTCCGTATTGTGTACTCGGCGGTGCGACAATCTCTGTATTTGCTTCGATTACAATGACGGGAATCAAACTGATCACGACAGAGCCAATGGATTTCCGTAATACAACAGTTGTAGGACTTGCAGTAGCAGTAGGAATGGGTGTGACACAGGCAAATGCTTCACTGGCACAGTTCCCGGAATGGGTGACAACAATTTTCGGAAAATCTCCGGTTGTTCTTGCAACGATCGTAGCAATTGTGTTAAATTTAACCCTTCCAAAAGCAAAGAAAAAAGAGGAGAAATAATCCTTATATGATAATAAGTTATATAAATGGTGAATGGAAAGAGCCTGGCAGTTTATGCCAGGCTATTGGAATTTTTAAAGAAAATTTTCATAAGACGGTATCCGTTGTCGGCGGAGGCGGAAAGACGACAGTGATCCGCAGGCTTATGGATGAATGCCGGAATGCCGAAATTCCATGTGCGGTTTCTACAACAACTCATATACAAAAATGTGATGCCGGATATTTTCTGGGAAAACCTTCGGTGGAAATGTTCCGTCAGATTATGATAAAATATGGTGTTGTATGGATGGGAAGAGAGACAACGGATGGGAAGCTTGCATCTTTTCAAGAAGAATATCTAAAAGAGATCAGCCGTGAACCAGGTGTACTGCTTCTAGAGGCAGACGGAGCGAAGCGTCTGCCGGTTAAAACCCCTGCGGAACATGAGCCGGTGATCTGTGAGCAGACAGATATTGTTTTGAATGTATATGGGATGAGTGCGGTTGGAAAGAAGCTGAAAGAAGGTTGTTTCCGGGTGAAAGAGACCGGGAAGATTCTCGGAAAGACAGAAGAAGATATTCTGTGTCCGGAAGATATTGTCACACTTGCGGTAAGTCAGAGTGCGGGACGAAAATACGTGACGGATGATATGGAATATCAGGTGATACTGAATCAGGCAGATACTAAGGAGCAGAAAAAAATAGCAGTGGAACTTGCGGAAGAGATCGTAAAGCAGTTGTCAGACAGGCATGCAGATAGTATGGAATGCCCGGGGCAGATCCACAGAGTGCATGTGGTATCGGACCTGATTCCGTTGAAAGAAAGATGGTAACTATGTCAGAAATGTATAAAAACAGAAAAAAAGTATTAATCAGAGGAGCCGGAGATCTGGCTACGGGTGTAGGAGTGGCACTTCACAGGGCAGGATTCCGGGTGATCATGACGGAGATTGCAGTGCCGCTTACCGTCAGACGTGAAGTTGCAATGTCACGGGCAGTCTATGAAGGCAGGATAGAAGTAGAAGGAATAGAAGGAATTCTTGTGGAAAATTATCAGGAAGCCAGGAGGGTACTGGCAGCGGATAAGATTGCCGTAATCGTAGACCCGGAGGCAGAGATCCGGAGAGAATTCAGACCGGATGTACTTGTGGATGCAATTCTTGCAAAAAGAAATACAGGAACCAGCCGGGCAGATGCACCATATGTGATCGGTCTCGGACCGGGGTTTATAGCGGGAAAAGATGTCCATGCTGTCATAGAGACAATGCGTGGATTAACACTTGCGGATATCATCTATGACGGACAGCCGATTCCCAATACCGGCATTCCGGGATATGTGGGCGGCTATGCGCTGGAACGTCTGATCAGGGCGTCAGCAGCCGGACGGATGGAGCCGAAAGCACAGATCGGGGATGTTGTCCGAAAAGGACAACTTCTAGCTCTGACCGGAGGAAAACCGGTCTATTCTCAGTTGGAGGGTGTGATCCGGGGGATGTTACAGGAAGGCGTGCAGGTAAAAAAGGGTCTGAAGATTGGAGATGTGGATCCGAGAAAGGACAAGAAATTGTGTTATCTGATCTCGGATAAGGCAAATGAGATTGGCAGTTCCGTGGTAAAGACAGTAGAAGCACGTCTGTCAGATAAAGATTATGCGATGATTCTCCTGGCAGCCGGAAAGTCAAGCCGGTACGGGAACAATAAGCTGCTGGAGAAACTGGATGGAGGGCAGATGTTCGAACATACCCTTCGTAAAATGCGTGCATTTCCATTGTGTACACAGGTAGTGGTAACAAGATTTGAAGAGATAGAGAATGCGGCAAAAACACAGGGGATGCTGGTGGTACAGAATACGGAGCCGGATCTTGGAATCGCACATTCGCTGAAGTTAGGATTAAAGAGAGCATTAGATGAGAATCCTGGGTTAAAGGGGGCTATGTTCATCGTATGTGACCAGCCGGGATTGACAGCCGGGACATTTGCCCGTATGCTTGAGATGGGGAAGATGCATCCGGGAAAGATTGTATGTGCCGGATGGAAAGGAAGAACCGGGAATCCCGTATTATGGGATTCGTGCTTTTTCCGGGAGTTGTGCAGACTTTCCGGTGATAAAGGCGGAAAACAGATCATCTGTGCACATAAAGAAGATGTGGTGCTCTGTGAGACAGAAGAAGCAGAACTCCGGGATGTAGATGTACCGGAACAACTGATAAAATGGGAGAGAGATTATGGAGAATCAGGAAAATCAAGAGAAGAAACATAAACGGAGAGTCCGATATTCCGGAACACATCCGAGAAATTATAAAGAAAAATATAAAGAACTGAATCCGGAAAAGTATGCAGATACTATTTCAAAGGTGATCCAAAAAGGCGGAACACCGGCAGGAATGCACATTTCCATCTGTGTACAGGAGATTTTAGACTTTTTTGATATCCAGCCGGGACAGCAGGGACTGGATGCAACGCTTGGATATGGAGGGCATACCTCAAAGATGCTGGAAAAACTGCAGGGAGAGGGTCATATCTACGGACTGGATGTAGATCCGATCGAATCAGCAAAGACAAAGAAACGTCTGGAGAAAAAAGGATTCGGATCAGACATCCTGACAGTAAAGCTTGAGAACTTTGCTAATATTGACAAAGTAGCAAAAGAAGCCGGAAAATTTGATTTTGTACTGGCAGATCTTGGTGTGTCATCCATGCAGATCGATAACCCGGACCGGGGATTCACGTTTAAAGCAGAAGGTCCTCTGGATCTGCGGATGAATCCGGAGAAAGGAATCAGTGCGGCAGAACGGCTGCATGACATTTCAAAAGAAGAACTTGCAGGGATGCTGGTTGAAAATGCAGATGAACCTTATGCAGAAGAGATTGCAGAAGCAGTTACGGAAAAGATCCGAAAAGGCGGAAAGATTGAAACAACAACGGGATTGCACCAGGTGATCGGAGAGGCACTTGCATTTATTCCGGAAAAAGAAAGAAAAGAAGCAATACGTAAGTCGAGCCAGCGGGTATTCCAGGCACTTCGTATTGATGTGAATCATGAATTTGAAGTATTGTATGATTTCCTGGATAAGCTGCCGGGTGTGCTAAAACCGGGAGGAAAAGTGGCAATCCTTACCTTCCATTCGGGGGAAGACCGTCTGGTAAAGAAATCATTCAAACAATGGAAAAAGGAGGGCCTGTACAGTGAGATCGCAAAAGACGTCATCCGACCGTCCAAAGAAGAATGCTTCCGCAACAGCCGTGCGAAATGCACGAAAATGCGCTGGGCAATCAGGTCAGAAGAGTAAAGTACAGAAAAATAAAAAGCAGACACGGAGTCAGACTTCTGCATGTAAAATCGATAAAAAATGTGGCGGCTGCCAGTTCCAGAAGATACCATACAAAGAACAGCTGAAAAGAAAACAGAAGCAGGAAGAAAAATTATTGGGCGGCTTTTGCAAAGTCAGTCCGATCATCGGTATGGAGCATCCATATTTTTATAGAAATAAAGTACATGCGGTATTCGATCATGACAGAAAAGGAAATGTGATATCCGGCATCTATGCAGAAGGAACGCACCGTGTGATCGCAGTGGAAGAATGTCTGATCGAAGATAAGAAAAGTCAGGAGATCATCCGTACAATCCGTGAACTTCTGCCGTCTTTTAAGATTAAGACATATAATGAAGATACAGGATATGGACTTTTGAGACATGTATTGATCCGCAGAGGTTTTGAGACTGGTGAGATTATGGTCGTTCTGGTGTTGGGGTCGCCAATTCTTCCATCAAAGAATAACTTTGTGAAGGCTTTGAAAAAAGTACATCCTGAGATTACGACCGTAGTACTGAATGTGAATAACAAGCAGACCAGTATGGTGCTGGGAGAAAAGGAAAAGCCGATCTACGGACCGGGATTTATTAAAGACAGATTATGCGGCTGTACGTTCCGTATTTCTCCAAAATCGTTCTATCAGGTGAATCCTGTACAGACGGAGATCCTTTATAATACAGCCATGGACTATGCGGAACTGACCGGAAAAGAGACGGTGATCGATGCGTACTGCGGAACCGGTACAATTGGTCTGATTGCAGCCAGGAATGCAAAGAGAGTCATAGGAGTAGAGCTGAACAAAGATGCGGTGAAAGATGCGAGAATCAACGCAAAAGAAAATGGCATCAAGAATGCCGAGATCTATGCAGGTGATGCGGGAAGATTCATGGTAGATATGGCTTCGAAGAACCAAAAAGCAGATGTGGTATTCATGGATCCGCCGAGAGCCGGAAGTGATGAGAAGTTCCTTTCTTCTGTAATAAAGCTCGGGCCCAAGAGGGTTGTCTATGTGTCCTGTAATCCGGAGACACTGGCAAGAGATCTGAAATATCTGACGGGAAACGGATATCAGGCAGTGAAGATCCAGCCGGTGGATAACTTCCCGTTCTGCGATCATATCGAGACGGTAGTAAAGCTTGTGAAAAAGAGATAGATAAAGGAGGAAAAATATATGGGACTTATCAAAGCAGCAACAGGCGCAGCAGGTGGAACACTGGCAGACCAGTGGAAAGAATTCTTCTACTCTGATTCATTAGACAATGACACGTTGATGGTACGCGGAAAGAAACGTACAGACAGGCGTTCATCGAACACAAAAGGACACGATAATGTGATCACGAACGGATCTGGAATTGCCGTGGCGGACGGGCAGTGTATGATGATCGTGGATCAGGGGAAGATTGTGGAAGTATGTGCGGAACCGGGAGAATACACATATGATATGTCGTCGGAACCAAGTGTTTTCTGCGGCAGTCTTGGAGAAGGAATCAAGGCGACCTTTCAGACAATCGGGAAACGATTTACGTTCGGCGGAGATACGGCGAAAGATCAGAGAGTGTATTATTTTAATACCAAAGAAATTACGGACAATAAATTCGGCACGGCGAATCCGGTATGGTTCCGTGTGGTAGACAAAAGAATCAATCTTGATAAAGATATCGAGATCCGCTGTAACGGAATCTATTCGTTCCGTATCACAGATCCACTGTTATTCTATACAAGTCTCGGCGGAAATGTGACGGATTGCTATGAGAAAGACCAGATTGTTCCACAGTTAAAGACGGAATTCGTGAATGCCCTGCAGCCGGCATTTGCGAAGATTGCAGAGCTGGAGATCCGCCCAAGTCAGATCCCGGCACATTCGATGGAAATCAGTGATGCGATGAATGAGATCCTGACGAAGAAATGGTCAGAACTCAGGGGAATCTCAGTTGTATCGGTTGCATTCAATCCGGTCACGATCAAGGATGAGGATGCAGAAGCGATCAAGCAGGCACAGAATACTGCTATGTATACAGATCCGAGTATGATGGCTGCAACGCTTGGCATGGCGCAGGCAGAGGCAATGAAGAGTGCGGCAGATAATCCGAATGGAGCAATGATGGGCTTCATGGGTATGAATATGGCGTCCGGTATGAATGGTGGGGCGAATCTGCAGGGTCTTTATAACCAGGGGGCAGAGAAACGTCAGCAGGAAGAACAGGCAAGACAGATGGCTGCACAGGAACAGTCTGCACAGCAGCAGACCGGAAGCTGGACTTGCAGCTGTGGCACTTTGAATGAAGGAAAGTTCTGTATGAACTGTGGAAGTCCGAAGCCACAGGCACCGGAGAACTGGATTTGCAGCTGTGGAGCTGTAAATCATGGGAAATTCTGTACAAACTGCGGCAAACCATTTGCTTAAGAATTACGATTGGATGAGACTCAGATAAGGAGTATATATGTCTGCTATAAAAGAATATAAATGTCCGGCCTGTGGAGGAACGATGGAATTCGACAGTACTTCCCAGAAGATGAAATGTCCTTACTGTGATACAGAGATTTCGGTGGAAGAATATGAAGCACTGAATGAATCGCAGACGAGTGAGGACAAAAAAAGCGGACAGACGGAAAAAAGCACGAAAGAAAGCACTTTTGTTACATATATCTGTGAATCCTGTGGAGGAGAGATTACAGCCGATAAGACGACCGGAGCAACAACCTGTCCGTTCTGCGGGAACCGTGTTGTATTAAAAGGGCAGTTTGAAGGTGGATTAAAACCGGACTATGTCATTCCGTTTAAGCTGGATAAGAAAGCGGCAAAGGCGGCTTACCAGAAGCATCTGGAAGGAAAAGCTTTTGTACCGTCTGTTTTTAAAGAGGAAAATCATATTGATGAGATTGTAGGAATTTATGTACCGTTCTGGCTGTTTGATATGGAGACAAATGCACTGGTTACTTATGATGCAGAACGATCAAGAGTATGGATGAGCGGTGATGTAGAATACACAGAACATGAATTCTTCAAGATTGAGCGTGGAGGAACGATGGCATTCGAGCATATTCCGGAAGACGGATCAAGGAAGATGGAAGATGATCTGATGGAATCGCTGGAACCATACGATTTCAAAGATGCGGTGCCGTTCAAAGATCCGTATCTGGCAGGTTATGTGGCAGAACGGTATGATGTGGAAGCAGATGAGTGTAAGAAACGGGCAAAAAAACGTGCAAAGGCAAGCATAAAGCGGGAACTTCGGGACACAGTGAAAGGCTATTCGATCGTAAAACCGGTTTCAGACAATGTGAAGATCCAAAAGGCATCTCAGAAATATGCGCTGTATCCGGTGTGGATATTAAATACAACCTGGCGGGATCAAAAGTATGTATTTGCCATGAACGGACAGACGGGAAAGATGGTAGGAGATCTGCCGGCAGATAAAGGCGCATTCTGGAAGTATGTTGTATCCAGAGGACTGGTGATCGGAGTCATACTTTATGCACTGATGTGGCTGACGGTTCTGATATAAGAAAAGGAGAAAAGACATGAAACGAAAGAAAACAAGACGGTATATATCCGGTATGCTCGTGGCAGTTCTCCTGTTTCTACTATGCGTAGTTCAGAATGTAAATGCAGAAGATGTACCGGCTGGCAGCGAACTGCCAAGGCTGGTAGATGATGCAGAACTCCTGACAGACAGTGAAGAAAAAGAACTGAATCAGCAGCTGGATACAGTCAGCGAGGAGCAGGAGTGTGACGTGATCATAGTGACTGTGGATTCTCTGAATGGAAAGACCGTGGAAGAATATGCGGATGATTATTATGATGACAACAGCTATGGATATGGAGAAAATAACAGTGGGATTCTGTTTCTGGTGGTAATGGATGACCGGGAATGGAATATATCTACAAGTGGAGATGCGATCACGGCGTTTACAGATGCGGGGCTTGCGTATATGGAAGACCAGTTTGTATCAGATCTGAGTGACGGAGCATATATGGACGCATTTTCAAAATATGCATCGTTGTGTGATGATTTTCTGACGCGGGCGGAGAATGGAGAGCCATATGATACGGGGCACCTTCCGAAAAAGAAGGTATCACCGTGGTGGATAGCGGGAGATCTACTGATCGGCGTCATTATCGCATTTGTAATGGCATTGATCAAAAAAACAAAACTCAAATCCGTAAAATCGCAGGTAACGGCAGGCGCATATGAAAAAGCAGGCAGTCTGGATCTGACGGTCAGGACGGATTACTTTGTGAATCGTGTCGTAACAACAAGAAAGATTGAACGGAAGCAGGAAAGTGGTGGAAGTTCTGTGCATACCGGCTCTTCCGGTAAGAGTCACGGAGGACGCAGCGGAAAGTTTTAATCATGAACTTCCGGTACAGAACGCCAGACGGATAAGACGATGCTCAATGGGAGAATTTTTGAGTGAATAAAATGGATATAAATAGACATTTTCTCTGGATTGTTGGTTTTATGATCTGAAAAAAAGAGCTATAGTTAAAGTATACAAGATGGAATATACTTGCAAAAAGGAGGAAGCGTTATGATTATTTGTATCGGAAGAGAATTTGGAAGCGGCGGTCATGAAATCGGAAGAATACTTGCAAAAAAACTGGGACTGGAATTATATGACCGGGATCTGATCGACAAGGCAGCAGAAAAGATTGTTGCAATGCCTAAAGAAGTTCTGGAAAAGGCGGATGAAAAAAAACATAATCCATGGCTGCACCAGGTGTGGTATGATGTGCCGAATCAGGAACTCAACGGAATGACAGCCAATGACACACTGCATCAGGCATACAGTTCTATTATCCGGGAACTGGCAGGAAAAGAAAACTGTGTGTTTGTCGGACGCTGTGCAGATTACATATTGGAACAGGCAGAACTTGATCATATCAGCCTGTTTATAGCGGCACCGTTTGAGTGGCGTGTGCAGAGAAAGATGGAACAGCTTTCGATAGATGAGAAAGCGGCGACTTCGATGGTCAGAAAGAAAGACAAAGACAGGAAAGCATATTATGATTATTACACCGGCAGAAGCTGGGGCAGACCGCATAATTATGATCTGTGTATTAATAGTTCTAGGCTAGGAATCGAAGTGACAGCAGAAAAGCTGGCAGAGATGGTTCTGCAACTGGAAAAAGGTACGTCTTCTGTTGATTTTGGTCTATAAAAAACTGCAATTGATAATATTGTTATAACGGTATTATCAATTGCAATTTTTTATCTTTATTTGCAGTTCTTTCCGTGAAGATAGAAAAATAAGCCGCCAATGATAAATCCACCGCCTATAATGTTACCGATTGTAACAGGCAGAAGATTGACAAGGAAGAAATTTTCCCAGTTCAGGGAAGCAATCTGACTTTCGGTGATGCCGTACAATTCCTTTGCTTTGGCAACATAATCCGCATTCATGGAAGCAAAGATTCCGGCCGGGATATAATACATATTTGCAACGCAGTGTTCGAAGCCGGATATAACGAATGCCATGATCGGGAAGAAGATGGCGAGGGATTTTCCGGCAATATCTTTTGCAGTAGAAGCCATCAATACTGCAGCGCACACCAGGATGTTACATAAAATTCCGGAGATCAGAGCAGGCAGAAAAGACAGGCTGACTTTTCCGAGAGCTACTTTTATTGTAAATGCACCGAGAGCACCACTGGTGTAATTATACTGTCCGGACAGATATACCAGATACGCGAGAGCAACTGCACCGACCATATTTCCGAAATATACAATTACCAGAGTACGGATGAGAGAAGCAACGCTGATCTTTCTCTTAATACATGCCATCGTCATCATACAATCTCCGGTGAACAATTCTCCTCCGATAAATATAATCATCATCAGACCTACCGGGAAGACGCATCCTGCAACCAGACGTGCAAGCCCTACATTTGAAATATCATGCATGGCAACATTACTGGACTGAGCACCGAGTGCGATGCAGACACCAGCCATGATTCCCATAAAGAATACTTTCTTTTTAGAAGTCGCAGTTTTTTTTACAGCACCGTTCATATTGGCCTGTACAACTTCCTGCGGAGTGTTAAACATTGAATCCATAATAACCCTTTCCTTTAGTAATAGTTTGATAAAAATATCACATAAAATATAACATGGATAACAAAGCAGGGGCAACCTGTAATCGCAATGTTTATGCTCTTTTTTACATACAGTATCGGAAAAATATGTTATAATCGATGAAAAACAGAGAAATTCAATTATCAAATCAGAAAAAGGAGAATTACGATGGCTCAGAATAGCTGTGAAAGCTGTACTTATTATACATACGATGAAGATTATGAAAGTTATATGTGCGATATCAATATGGATGAAGATGAATATATGCGTCTTATATCTGACCAGCATTATCAGTGTCCTTATTACCGGAATGGGGATGAGTATATGGTGGTGAGGAAGCAGATGTGATTGGGATTTAATTTATTAACTGGGGAAGCGGCCTCTCAGTCCTTGAAGGAAACAATAGATAAGGCTTCTTGTTCAGGTTCCATACCATAAGAAACACTAAGAGAGTCAGAATCACCTAAAAGCAAAGGAACTACGCTCAAACTCGGCGTTCGCCTCAAACACGTTCGCTTTGTTCCTTTAACGGTGCTTCTGACTCTCTAACTGTTTCTAACGGCATTCCACATTCACAATAATCCTTATCTATTGTTTCCTTCAAGTCGTGACTGGCAGCGGATATTAATAAATGAAATGCCCGGAAGTGTAACCCGGTGGAGGCCACTACGGTTACGCATTTGCCATTTCATTCGTAAGGCATTTGATACCCACGGAATAAAAAGTAGGAAGCCGTTCCAGTGAATGTGAAGAAGGTGTTGGAAATAGTTAAGCGTCAAAATTATGCGTTGGGTTTTCGAAATTTGCCTGTTTGAGCCGAATGGCGAGTTGCAAATTTCGGAAGCCCGTTTTTAGCATAATTTTGACGCTTTAGTATTTCCTGCCGACGGAACCTGAACAGGAACGGCTTCCTACTTTTTATGCAGGTCCGGGTAATCATGCCTTCCTGAATTAAATCCCAATTACGCAGATTCTATCTCGTAAGTGAATCCGGCATCGGTTATCGTCTGGATCGTATCGTTGATTCCCTGTCCACCAGCAGTAAGGTAACCGGAGGCAAAGATGGAGTCGACCACACTTAATAATTCTTTTTCATGTCCTTTAAAATACACTTCACGACCTGCGGCGCATCGAATATCAGACTGCGGGACCAGAAGTCTTGCAAGGCAGAGGACTTTCATTCCATATTCATAAGTAAGCCCGGAGATATCCTGATCGCCAAGAGGAGTACCGGGAATCGGAAGCAGGAAGTTGATTGGAAGAGCTTCCGGATTGATTCCTTTTAGTTCCAAAAGCATATCGACCACATCTTCTTTACTTTCTCCCATACCGATGATACCACCGCTGCAGATTTCAAATCCGAGCCGTTGAAGCATATGTATATTTTCCACACGCTGGTCAAAGGTGTGCGTAGTACAGATATGACTATAATAATTACGGCTGCTGTTCAGATTGTGGTTGATGCGGTCAAGCCCGGCATCTTTCAACATTCTGGCCTGCTTTTCGGTTAAGAATCCAATGGAGCAGCAGAGATGGGTTCCGGTTTCCTTCATCTTGCGGATACGCCCGGCAAGCTGTTCAATATCGGCATCGGTGAATCCCATACCACTTAATCCGATGCAGTGGCGGGAAAGATGATATTCATTTACAAAATCATTATCATTATATAATTTGTCGTCGTCTACCCATTTGTAAGTGTCGATGTCTGCATCAGAACGGCAGGATTGTGCGCAGTAAGCACAGTCCTGAGTACAGTTGCCGCTGCGGACATTGGTCAGAATATGAATGCTGACACGGTTTCCTTTATATTTTTTACGGAGAATCCCGGCACGTTCGATGAGCATATCTAACTGATCATCAGGAGTATTAAGAATTTCAATGGCTTCTTCTCGTGTTAAAATGGGATCTTCGTGTGTGTGAATTTCTGAAATCATGGTGTTACCTTCCTTTATATGTAGTATAAATCACTTGTTAACTGATATAGTCAAAAGGTTAACATACTGAAAGGAGAAAGTCAACATCAGTCAAATGATTGGTTAACATTTGTGCGTAAATAAATATTACATTGACACATTCTCAGAGAAGTAGTGTATAATATTATTATGGTATGTACAGATGTATTCTATGAGGAGAAATATTATGCCAACACAGAAAGAAGAGTTACGACTGAATACACAACAGGATATGTCATCGGAGGATATGTATGTTTTAAAGGAACTGTTCACGGAATATGTATCATTATACCGGCTGGAACTGAATTCCGGAAAATATGAAATTCTGCGGCTGATTGCAAATACGAACGCAAAACAAATCGTCGGAGAGGAGTACAGAATATTTGCTGATTATGATGAATTTACAAGACGGTATGCAGAGACCTTTATTCCGGAAACGGAACAGGAGGAATTTTTAGACTGGCATAAGTGTGAAAATCTGAAAAAGAGACTTCAGGAGAAGGAAAGACTTACTTATTATTATCACAGTGTTTCCAAAGACGGAAAAGACAGTTATTATGAGGCTTATGCAGTGAAAGGAAAGACAGACGGGAAAAATTTTTACATATTTCTGGGGTATCGGAACGTGGACGGTATTCTGTATAAAGAAAAAGCAATTCAGGAACAATTACAGAGGGCACTGGATGAAGCGAAACTAAGCAATGAGATTATAGAGGCTATTGCCAAAAGCTATCAGTATATTTCAAGAATTGATATTTCGAAAAACTGGTTTGAAGAAATTTCAAACCGGGCTGTTGAGAATATGAATTATAAAAAATCCGGAGAAGTGACTTCTGGCAACAGGAATGCATGCAAGAAGCTTGTGGCAGAAGAGTATCAGGAAGCATTTCTTAAATTTGCAGATATAACGACACTGCCTGTACGAATGAAGAATGAAGAGACCATTGTGATGGAGTACCAGATGAAAGATGGCAACTGGCATAAACTTCGTTTTATCGAGAAGAAAAGGGACAAAGACGGTAATCTGACCCATGTATTGTGTGCGATTCGCAGTATCAGTGATGTTAAGAAAAAAGAACAGGAACTGTTACAGCAGGTTGCGGAAGCCAGGAAAGATGCAGCGCTTAAATCACGGTTTTTGTCTAATATGAGTCATGATATCCGGACACCGATAAATGGAATCATCGGTATGACCGAGCTTGCGGATCGTTATCCGGACAATCCGGAGATGCAGAAAAAATGTAGAGAGAAGCTTTTGGAATCCGCCAGGCATCTTGTTTCTATGGTAAATGATATTCTGGATATGAACAAGTTAGAGACGGAGCAATTTGTCGAAAATGATATACCGTTTAATTTGGCGGTAGTGTTAAACCGAGTCAACACAGATCAACAGATGCAGGCAGGTAAAAAAAGATTGATTATGTTGTGGACTGGGAAAAATCGGAGCTGAATCATATGTATCTGACGGGAAATCCGGTTTATATAGAAAAACTTCTGACAGTAATTACTGATAATGCAGTGAAATTTACAAAGCCAGGCGGCAATGTGAGTGTGTGGTGCAGGAAAATATCGGAAGATGACGAGAGAGCGGTTTATGAATTTGGGTGTTCAGATAATGGAATTGGTATGAGTGAGGAGTTTGCAGGACACGCATTTGAGATGTTTTCGCAGGAAAATAAGACAAGCCGGACACAGTATGAAGGTACCGGGCTAGGTCTTGCGATAGCGAAGAAGATTACAGAAAGACTTGGCGGGACAATTGAGATAAAGAGTAAAAAGAGCTGTGGAACAACTGTGACTATGACGATTCCATTTAAGACCGGGGTACAGAATCTGATGCAATATACAGAAAATGTGAATACAGAAAGTACAGAAGATATTCCGTTGGAAGGCTTGCATGCATTGATCGCAGAAGATAATGAGTTGAATCTGGAGATTGCAAAGTTAATGCTGGAAGAGAAAGGAATCTGTGTAGAGTGTGCGGCAGACGGTAAAGAAGCAGTTGCGAAGTTTGAGGAGTCTGAACCGGGATATTACGATGTGATTTTTATGGATATTATGATGCCGTATATGAATGGATGGGATGCGACAAGGAAGATCCGGACATTGCAAAGACCGGATGCGGATAAGATACCAATCATAGCAATGAGTGCAAATGCGTTTGCAGAAGATATCATTAACAGCCATATTTCAGGGATGAACTGGCATCTTACAAAGCCTATTGATGCAGATAAACTGATGACGGCACTGAAGGAGTGTATAAGAAAAAATAATATCAGATGATGGTATAAGGCTGCAAAAGATTGTTGAAAAAAGTAAAGAGGAAGATTAGAATATGCTATAGAGAAATCTGTAGCATATTTTAAGTATGTGGGAAAGAAGGAGAACTTATGTATAATTTTAATTATTACACACCGACCAAAGTTGTATTTGGAAAGAATACAGAAGACCAATGTGGAGAACTCGTAAAGGAACAGGGCTGTAAAAAAGTTCTGATTCATTATGGAAGTGGAAGTGTCAGACGTTCCGGGCTTTTAGATAAAGTGAAGGCTTCTCTGGATGATGCAGAGGTAGATTATATAGAACTTGGAGGAGCAGTACCGAATCCAAGACTTTCTCTGGTGTATGAAGGAATCGAGCTTGCAAAGAAAGAAGGTGTAGATTTCATTCTTGCAGTAGGCGGAGGAAGTGCGATTGATTCCGCAAAAGCAATCGGATATGGAGTAGCCAATGAAGGGGATGTATGGGATTTCTATGACAGAAAGCGTCAGGCAACAGGCTGTCTTCCGATTGGGGTTGTACTTACAATCGCAGCAACCGGAAGCGAGATGAGTAATTCTTCTGTTATTACAAAAGAAGAAGGATGGGTCAAGAGAGGATACAGCAGTGATTATGGAAGACCGCGTTTTGCGATCATGAATCCGGAACTTACCATGACACTGCCAGATTATCAGACTGCATGCGGATGTACGGATATCTTGATGCATACGATGGAACGTTATTTTACAAATGGCGGGAATATGGAGATTACAGACAGCATTGCAGAAGGTCTGATGCGTACCGTAATTGAAAATGCAAGAATTCTGATCCGTGATCCGAAGAACTACGATGCCCGGGCAGAAGTGATGTGGGCAGGAAGTTTGTCGCATAATGGTCTGACCGGCTGCGGCGCTGTCGTCGGAGGAGACTTCGCATCTCATGCGTTGGAACATGAGATAGGAGGAATCTATGATGTGGCACATGGTGCTGGACTTGCTGCAATCTGGGGATCCTGGGCAAGATATGTATACAAAGACTGTCTTCCAAGATTCGAAAAGTTTGCGATGAATGTTATGCAGGTGGATCCGGAAGGAACAGCCGATGATGTGGCCTTACGCGGAATAGAGGCAATGGAAGATTTCTACCGTGAGATTAAAATGCCAACATCTATCCATGAACTTGGCATTGATCCGGGCGATGATGAGTTGAAACTGATGGCACATAAATGCAGTATCGGATGCAAGGGAAGCAAAGGATCAGCGAAGGTGCTGCATGAAGAAGATATGTATGAGATATATAAAGCGGCATTATAGGAGAATTGGGATTTAATTTATTAACTGGGAAGTGGCCTCTCAGTCCTTGAAGGAAACAATAGATAAGGCTTCTTGTTCAGGTTCCATACCATAAGAAACACTAAGAGAGTCAGAATCACCTAAAAGCAAAGGAACTACGCTCAAACTCGGCGTTCGCCTCAAACACGTTCGCTTCGTTCCTTTAACGGTGCTTCTGACTCTCTAACTATTTCTAATGGCATTCCACATTCACAATAATCCTTATCTATTGTTTCCTTCAAGTCGTGACTGGCAGCG
>NZ_JAOQJW010000001.1:99435-234744 GCF_025567265.1 Dorea amylophila
TAAGGCATTTGATACACACGGAATAAAGCTTCGGGTAGCCACAGCCTTCCTGAATTAAATCCCAACATCAGCCTCAAGTATCTCTGCCTCACCAATCGGAAGCACCAGACAGGTGGCTGTAATGAGCGGCACGAATGTAAACCATATTCCATGAATTCCGGCGTGCTTTACTGCAAAATATCCGGCAAGAACTCCTAGATGGAAGAAAATTAGTGTACCTGTAAAAAGCCATGCGCGTTTTTTCTGTGACTGATCATGAGTCATATGATATCTCATCCACGCAAGAATGGTCTGTTTGTAGTTATTTGTCGAAAAGATGGTGGAACTGTTATAACATTCCGGAGTAGTAAACGTCTGCCACTGGTATGCATTCAGGATGAATACAGGGAACAGTGCGATCAATGGATGAACGGATGACGGAATGATTCCGGCAATCCATACACAGACAGTTTCTATCACCAGCGCGATATAAGATTTTACGGAGGAAAAACGTTCCCCGATTAAGAAAGCTGCAATGATTGCAAGACCATATAAAATAAAAATCGCCAGACGCAGAAAAGCATCTGTCAGATTCATTTCAGCAAAATTTAAGATCATTTCAATCAGATTCATGGTCTGTGCGGCACCGAAGTTACCACCGCGGACTAAGATGGCGTAGACACCGGTCAGTCCGCCGATAAATGCAAGGTTTATGTGCAGTAATGCGCGTTTATGATTATGTATCCAATTCATTTTTATCACCCGTTGCCTATTATAGGCTGGGGAAACAGAAAAATCAAACAAAAGTGCAGAAAAATTCGATTGAATGGAAAATAATACAAATATAGATTGACATTTGAAGGAAAGTTGAGTATTATAGACTTTAATGAATAAAAGCGTTAAAGTACGAAAGCCAAAGACGCTAAGAATCATATAAAACATAATAAATATGAAATGAACACGAAAGGGGAATTTTCCAATGCCGATTACAGATATATTGGAGAAAAACTGCCGCCTGTACGGAGACGATGTTGCGCTGGTAGAGATCAATCCGGAGATGCCGGAGACAAAAAGAACTACATGGAAGGAGTTTGACCTGATTGAACCATCCCGTGCAGCTTATTACAGAAGAGAAATTACATGGAATGTATTTAACGAAAAGGCAAATAGATTTGCCAATCTGCTGGTTGAAAGAGGAATAAAAAAAGGAGAAAAAGTGGGGATTCTCCTGATGAACTGTCTGGAATGGCTGCCAATCTATTTCGGAATCCTGAAGACCGGAGCACTGGCGGTACCTTTGAATTTCCGTTATTCTGCGGATGAGATTAAGTATTGTGTAGAACTTGCAGAGATAGATATTCTGGTATTTGGGCCGGAGTTCATCGGACGAGTAGAGGAGATTGCAGACGAGATCAGTAAAGGACGTCTGTTATATTTTGTAGGAGACGGATGTCCCGGTTTTGCGGAGGATTACAATGCGCATACAGCTAACTGCTCCAGTCAGTCACCTAAGATTGATGTGAACGACGATGACGATGCAGCTATTTATTTTTCATCCGGAACAACAGGATTTCCGAAGGCAATCCTGCATAATCATGAATCGTTGATGCATGCGGCAAAAGCAGAACAGAATCATCACGGTCAGACAAAAGACGATGTGTTTTTGTGTATTCCGCCGTTGTATCATACCGGAGCCAAGATGCACTGGTTTGGCAGTCTTCTGACTGGTGGAAAGGCAGTATTGTTAAAAGGAACAAGTCCAAAGACAATTTTACAGGCTGTATCTGAAGAACACTGTACAATCGTATGGCTGTTAGTACCATGGGCGCAGGATCTTCTGCTTGCACTTGACAACAAAGAACTGGACATTGCAGATTATGATCTGGAGCAGTGGAGACTGATGCATATCGGAGCACAACCGGTACCGCCAAGTCTGATCAAACATTGGAAAGAATACTTCCCAAATCACAAATACGACACGAACTATGGTCTGAGTGAGTCTATCGGACCTGGATGTGTACATCTTGGAGTGGACAATATTGATAAAGTAGGAGCTATCGGAAAAGCCGGATATGGATGGGAAACGAAGATTATTGATGAACAGGGTGAGCCTGTAAAACAGGGCGAGACCGGAGAACTTGCAGTCAAAGGACCTGGAGTCATGACCTGTTATTACAGAGATCCAAGAGCAACCGCAGAAGTTCTGCATGATGGATGGTTATATACCGGAGATATGGCGATGGAAGATGAAGATGGCTTTATCTTTCTGGTTGACCGTAAGAAAGATGTTATCATCAGTGGCGGTGAGAATATCTATCCGGTGCAGATCGAAGATTTCCTGCGTACCAACGAGGCAATTCTGGATGTAGCTGTTATCGGGCTTGCTGATCACAGACTGGGCGAGATATCTGCGGCGATCATTGAACTGAAGCCGGGAGTAGAATGTACGGAAGAGGATATTCAGGAATTCTGTAAGAAGCTTCCAAGATATAAGAGACCACGGAAGATTATATTTGCAGATGTCCCACGTAATCCTACCGGAAAGATTGAAAAACCAAAGCTTCGTGCGAAATACGGAGCAACACAGCTGGTTGCAGCACAGAACCAGGGATAATGAAAAGTATCAGAAATGTCATTTCTTTTGCAAGGAAAACTTTGTAGGGAGATGACATTTTTTTACAGACGTGTTTATAATAGTGAGAATGAAAAATAAGCAGACTGGAGCTGAAGATAGAATGAATCAGAATGAGAAAAAAGAAATGAAGATCCGAATTGCAAAAGAGGAAGATGCGGAAGCACTGCTTGCAATCTATGCGCCTTATATCGAGCACACAGTTATTACATATGAGTATGATGTGCCGACCGTGGAAGAATTCCGAGGAAGAATCAGACGCGTGCTGGAGAGATATCCATATCTTGTGGCAGAGTTAAATGGGGAAATATGCGGATATGCATATGCAAGTGCCTTTCACGACAGACCGGCAGGTGGATGGAATGTAGAGACATCTATCTATGTGGACCAAAATAAAAAAGGAATGGGAATCGGAACAGCACTGTATGATAAGCTAGAGAAGATATTAAAGAGGCAAAATGTACTGAATATGAATGCGTGTATCGCCTGTACGGAAATAGAAGATGAATATTTGACCAATGCAAGTATTCGTTATCATGAACATCTGGGATATCGTATGGTCGGCTGGTTTACAAACTGTGGTTATAAATTCCACAGGTGGTATAATCTGGCGTGGATGGAAAAAGAGATTGGAGAGCACGTGGCAGATCAGCCGCCGGTGATTGCTTTTCCGGAGATTGTGAGAGATATTTCTTTACAGAACGGAGAACTACGTTTATAATATGCATGTTAAAATAAGTGAAAATACAAGGTTTCTCCGAAGCCTTCATACCTAAGATCACATAAAGTATCATATCTGAGACGTTGATGTATGCAAAATGAAATCAAAATCAGACATAATAAAAGAATTGTGATGATGGGATGTTGGCCAGGAACGGCAGATATGTCAGTTCCTCAGGGTAGATGTGGAAACGTATCTGCCTCCCGCATATTTGGAAAGGAGAGCAGCACCTGAGATATACAAGAGAAGTTGCCGGATGTCCAAGCATCTGTAAAGAACTGCCAGTGGCAGATTTTTTGAATATATGGCAAGTTCTCTGTGTCTGCCTGCTCTTTTTTCGGAAAGAGCAGGTTTTTTATATTATGAATGAAGAATTGGATAAGATAAAGTCCGGATCCAGCGCAGTGATACTTTGCGGAGGGAAAAGCACCCGGATGAATCAGGATAAAGCAGGACTTTTGATTGGGAAGAAGACATTTTTACAACAGATAGAGAAAAATCTAAAAGACGCAGATGAGATATTGCTCTCGGTAAAAGACCGGCGGGATTATCCTGAGATAGGAGCAAGGCATATCGAAGACCGGGAAGCGGATAAGGGTCCGCTTATGGGACTCTGCTCGGTGTTGGAAGAATGCAGTTATGATAAGGTCTGGGTAATGTCCTGTGATATGCCGTTGGTTAACTGGGATACGGCACAGGAACTGGAACATTATCTGACAGATGGAATCGATGCAGTAATCCCGGTAGACAGAACCGGAAAGAAATACGTTCTCTGTGCATGGTATCGGAAATCTATACTGGAGATTCTGAAAGAACAGATGGGATCCGGAGATTTGAAGGTAAAGCACCTGCTGGGGCGTCTGAGAGTGTGTTATGTAGCTGTAGAAGGATTGACGGATGGAAGCCGTAAATTCCAAAATATCAATACCAGGGAGGAATATCAGACGTTTACAGAAAGATTAGAAGTCAGTCCGGAAAAAAAACTGCACACAGATATTCCGATTGTATCTTTTGTCGCATATTCCGGCACCGGTAAGACGACATTTTTGGAAAGATTAATTCCAAAGCTGAAAGCACGGGGACTTAAGATCGCAATTGTGAAACATGACGGACACCGATTTGAAATTGACCACGAAGGAAAAGACAGTGACCGTTTCACAAAAGCCGGGGCAGATGTGACGGGACTGATCTCATCGGAAAAAGCGGTATTGATGGAAAACAGGCAGACAGATCCGGAGAAATTTCTGAAAAAGATAGACGGAGTAGATCTGATCCTGACGGAAGGATTTAAACAAGGACCATGGCCGAAGATTATGCTGCACCGGAAGGGGACCGGAAAAACCATGCCGCTATTGCCAGAAGAATGTCTGGCAGTGATCAGTGATGTGGAGATTCTGGATTGCGAAAATGTCTTCACATTGGAAGAGATAGAGAAAACGGCAGATTTTTTATTCCGCTATATACAGAATATATCATGATAATAATGTAAACAAAAAGAAAATGAGGAGAAAAATATGAGACTGATCAGAACAGAAGATGCAGCAGGACATGTATTATGTCACGACATGACACAGATCATTCCGGGAGTAACGAAAGATGCAAGATTTCGGAAGGGCCATGTTGTCACAGAAGAAGATATTCCGGTATTGCTTTCGATTGGGAAAGAACATCTGTATGTCTGGGAGAAGACAGATGGAATGCTTCATGAAGATGAAGGTGCGGAACGCCTGCGTAAGATCGCACAGAATGAAAATATGCATCCGTCGGAAGTAAAAGAAGGAAAGATTGAATTGATTGCGGATATTGACGGTTTATTTCAAGTGGATGTCGGGCGTTTATATGATGTGAACAGTGTCGATGAGATCATGATCGCGACCAGACATACGAATATGGCAGTGAGAAAAGGAGACAAGCTTGCGGGAATGCGTGTGATTCCGCTGGTCATAGATGAAAAGAAACTGGAAGAAGCAGAAAAAGCAGCGGGGAAAGAACCATTATTGAAGGTGACACCGTGGAAATTAAAGACTGCAGGTGTGATCACGACAGGAAGTGAAGTCTATAAAGGCCTGATCAAGGATCAGTTTACGCCGGTAGTAGAAAAGAAACTGGAAGCATTCGGGATACAGATGATAAAACATGTGCTGTGCAGTGATGATATAGAGATGATTACACAGGCGATTGCAGATATGAAGAAATCAGGAGTGGATCTGATTATCTGTACAGGAGGAATGAGTGTTGATCCGGATGATAAGACGCCGGGGGCGATCAAAGCTTCCGGAGCCGGGATTGTAACCTATGGAGCACCGACACTTCCTGGGGCAATGTTGTGTCTTGGATATTTTGAGGACGGGACACCGATTGTCGGACTTCCGGGGTGTGTGATGTATGCAAAGGCGACGGTATTCGACCTGATCCTTCCGAGAATAGCGGCAGGAGTCCGGATTGACCGGAAAGCGATTATCCGGATGGGACATGGAGGACTCTGCCTGGGATGCAGGGAATGCCATTATCCGGTCTGCCCATTTGGAAAGGAGACATAAAGTGCGGCCATCCAGAGTAACACTTGAACAGGCGCAGGAGTTGTTTAAAACCTGCATGCCTGTAAGAAAAAAAGAAGAAAAGCGGTCGGCAGACTGTCTGGGACAGATTCTGGCAAAGCCGGTATATGCGGCAGTGACACAGCCGCCGTTTCCAAGATCCGCAATGGATGGATTCGCATTGAGAGGCCGAGATATATGCAGGGCGGATATACAGCATCCGGTTACATTAGAAGTTACAGGGTGCGTGTGTGCCGGACAGGAGACGGAACTTGTGCTAAAGTCGTATCAGGCAGTACGGATCATGACCGGTGCGATGATACCGGAAGGCGCAGACTGTGTGGTAAAGCAGGAAGATGCAGAATGGGACGAAAGAGCAGTCCGGATATATCATAATGCGAAGCCCGGAGAAAATTACTGCCCGGCGGGAGAAGATTTTTCGGCAGGAGATTTGCTGGCAGAAGCCGGAACCCCGGTAGATTCTTATCTGCTGGCAGCTGTCACGGCAGCAGGAGTAAGAAACCTTACGGTGTACAAAAGACTGAAGGCAGCGGTGATCACAACGGGTGATGAACTACAGAATACAGAGACACCACTGCAGCCGGGAAAAATCTACGATGCGAATGGAATCTGGCTGTGTACAAGGTTAAGAGAGATGGACTGCGAGGTAGTACGGTATCAGACAGCAGGAGATGACCAAAGTAAAATTGCAGATGAGATCAGAGAAGCATGGAAAGAAGCAGATCTGATCCTTACAACCGGAGGTGTGTCGGTAGGAGAGAAAGACCTTCTGCCGGGTGTCATAGAAAATCTAACCGGAAACGTGTTATTTCATGGGATACAGGTAAAACCCGGAATGCCGACGATGCTTTCGATGGTGAAGGGAACTCCGGTTCTGTCGCTTTCAGGCAATCCATTTGCTGTGGAAGCGTTATTTGAAGTATTAGCCGGCGGCTATCTGACAGATATGGAAGCCAGCAGGTATTTGCAGAAAAATCAGATGAAAGCATTGAAACAGACATTTGTAAAGACAGGTAAAATGAAACGGATTGTAAAAGGAAGATGTGATGAAAGCGGTGTATATCTACCACAGATCCAGAAAAACGGTCAGCTTAAGAACGGAATCGGAAGTAACTGCCTGGTGATTTTTCCGGAAGGTGAACGGACGTATGCAGAAGGAGAAGTCGTTCGGGTAATCAGGATATAAGCAGAATCACATAGTAAAAAGGAGTAATCATGGGAGAATTTACGCATTTTAATGAACAGGGACATGCAGTGATGGTTGATGTCAGTGAAAAATCAGACACAGTGCGTGAAGCAACGGCAATGGGAAGAATCTCAATGTCGCAGGAGTGTTTCGAAAAAGTGAAAACAGGCGGAATGAAAAAAGGAGACGTTCTTGGAACGGCCAGAATTGCAGGAATCATGGGAGCTAAGAGAACATCGGAGTTGATTCCGCTGTGCCACATCCTGAATCTGAGCAAGGTTATGATAGAATTTGAATATATAGAGGCAGCCTGTGAAATTGAAGCATGCTGTACAGCGAAGACAGTCGGAAAGACCGGTGTAGAGATGGAAGCGCTCACCGGTGTACAGGTAGCACTGCTTACTATCTACGATATGTGTAAAGCAGTGGATAAAGGTATGTGCATGAAGGATATCCGGCTGTTGGAGAAAACAGGTGGAAAAAGTGGAGTGTGGAAAGCCGGACAGGAGAAGAACATATGATCGATGCTGCCGGAAGAACAATTGATTATATGAGGATCTCCATTACGGACCGGTGTAATTTGAGATGCAGGTACTGTATGCCGGATGGAATTACGCAGGTAGCTATGTCTGAGATCCTCACATACGAAGAAATTAAAAAAATATGCACGCTTGCAGAAGAGCTTGGAATCCGGAAGATCAAGATTACAGGAGGAGAGCCGCTGGTAAGAAAAGGTTGTGTGGATCTGATCGGAATGATAAAAGAGATTCCGGGTATCATCCAGGTGACGATGACGACAAACGGCGTCCTATTGAAAGAAAACCTGAAAGCATTAAAGGATGCCGGACTGGATGGGATAAATATCAGCCTGGATACACTGGATCATAAAAAGTACTACAAGATCACCGGAACAGATGCCTGTGATACTGTGCTGGAAGCAGTGGAGGCTTCGGCAGAAAGTGGAATACGGACCAAAGTAAACAGTGTGTTGCAGGATGCCGGTGACAGACAGGAATGGAGAGCACTGGTAAAACTGGCAGAGAAACTGCCGGTAGATGTCAGGTTTATAGAATTGATGCCGATTGGCTGTGGAAAGAGGAATACAGGTGTATCGAATCTGGAATTACTGGATGAAATAAAGAAAGAGTATCCGGATATCCGGATAGATCCGGAAATACATGGAAACGGACCTGCGGTATATTACCGGATCCCGGGATTTGAAGGAAGCATCGGATTCATTAGTGCGATGCACGGTAAATTCTGCAACACCTGTAACCGCATACGGCTGACTTCAACCGGAGACCTGAAGCCGTGTCTGTGCTACGGGGATATATATCCGCTTAAAGAATTACTGAAAAGCGGAACAGATGATGAGATAAGAGAACAGATAAAGCATGCCATAGAGAATAAGCCGGCGGCACATTGTTTTGAAAAGCCGGGGGAGATTACAGAAGCACATCAGATGGCACAGATTGGAGGATAAAAACAGGATGGATCAGAAGAAAGGCGTAGTCAGAGGAATCTGTATCAGCAAAAAAAGAGGAACTGCCAAGTATCCGGTAGAGTCTGCCAGGATCGTACCGGACTGGGGAATCGAAGAAGATGCACACGGCGGGAAATGGCACAGACAGATCAGCCTCCTTGCACTGGAGAAGATTGAAGCGTTCCGGGAACAGGGAGCAGATGTGGATTTCGGGGCATTTGGAGAGAATCTGATCATAGAGGGATTCGACTTGAGAAATGTTCCGGTAGATTCCGAGATACGGATCGGGGATACTGTCAGACTGAAAGTTACACAGATTGGAAAAGAATGTCACAGCCATTGTGCAATCTATCGGCGGATGGGAGACTGTATCATGCCGAGAGAAGGAATTTTTGCAGAAGTGCTGGAAGGTGGAAACATCTGTGTGGGTGACAGTGTAGAAGTCAGAATGCCGCAGGCAAACCGGCCATACAGCACTGCGGTGATCACACTGAGTGATAAAGCATTTGCCGGGGAGAGGGAAGACTTAAGCGGTCCGGCGGTTGAAAAGATGCTAAGAGAAAGTGAAGAAAAAGAACATATCAGATTTGATATAAAAGAGACACTTCTTCTGCCAGACGGCGAAGAAGGACTGAAAAAGCAGCTGATTCGTCTGGCAGATCAAAGGCAGCTTGATCTGATCCTGACAACAGGTGGAACGGGATTCGCACCAAGGGATGTAACGCCGGAAGCTACTTGTGCAGTCTGTGACCGCATGGCAAACGGAATTGCAGATGCGATCCGGAATTATTCCATGACGGTTACAGACCGTGCGATGTTTAGCCGGGCAGTATCGGGAATTCGGAAGAAGACACTGATCATCAATCTTCCGGGAAGTCCGAAAGCAGTGACGGAAGCATTGGAGTATATTCTTCCGAGACTTCCTCACGGACTGGATGTTCTGCGGGGAAATGTACAGGAATGTGGCAGAAAATAATCCTGGTGCAGATATAGCAACTGGTAAACTTATAAAAACACAAGAACAGGAAGAGAAAGTATTATGAGAAACCAGATAGTAAAGAGAATCGCAGCTGTCCTTCTGGCGGGAGTGATGGTAGTCTCACTGGCAGCATGCGGAGGAAACAAAAAGACAGAAGAAAAGGCAGCAGATGACAGCAAAAAAGAGACGGAGATCCAGGTATTCATCGCAGCAAGTCTGAATACAGTTATGACAGAACTTGCTAAAGAGTATAACGAAGATCATCCGGAAGTGAAGATCACCTTCAACGCAGACAGTTCGGGAACGCTTCTGACACAGATTGAAGAAGGATATGAGTGCGACTTGTTCTTCTCGGCAGCACAGAAGCAGATGGATCAGCTCGAAGCAGACGGACTGGTAGTAGACGGAACAAGAGCAAACGTCCTGAACAACCAGGTAGTAGTTATATCTCTAAAGGACAGCGGAACAAAGGTGACAGGGCTTGAGAATTTGAAAGATGCCAAAAGTATTGCACTTGCAGGAGGAAGCGTTCCGGTCGGAAAGTATACAAGACAGGCACTTGTAAATCTCGGAACATTAAAAACAGACGGGGAAGTAGATGCCATTACAACAGTCCAGGTATCACAGGCACTCGGTGGAGTTGAGATCAGTGAGGAAGACAATGTAAGTAAAGTACTTACAGCAGTAGCAGAAGGATCCTGCGAAGTGGGAACAACATACTATTCAGATACTTACGGATATGAAGACAAACTCGATATCCTTCAGACAGTAAGCTATGATCTGACAGGTGATGTTATCTATCCAATCTGCCAGGTACAGAATGATGAGGCAGATAAGACACAGACTGTAGCAGCAAAAGACTTCTACAAATTTGTATTATCTGATAAGGCCAAGAAAGTCTTTGATGCATACTACTTTGATACAGATGTAGAAAGATAAGAAAATCTATAGGAGTACAAACACAGAAAATATGCAGACGGTTACGGCTGCATGTTTTCTGTTTATCAAAGTATATTACAGATAAAGTATGTAATAGATGCAATAGATGAAATACGAGGAGGAAAATACATGGATGCAGTGATAGAGATATTAAAGGGACTGGACTACAGTCCGTTGTATGTATCATTGAAGACAGGAATTGTTGCAACGATATTCTCATTTTTCCTTGGTCTGTTTGCTGCGAGAAAAGTGATCAAGGCAGGTCCGAAAGTGAAAGCAATTGCAGATGGAATCCTGACACTGCCGATGGTACTGCCGCCAACGGCAGCAGGATTCTTCCTGCTTCTTCTGTTCAGCAGAAGACGTCCGTTTGGAATTCTGCTGTATGAGGAGTTTGGTATCAAGGTTGTACAGACTTGGGCAGGCTGTATCATCGCAGCAACGGTGATCGCATTTCCGCTGATGTATAGAAATGCAAGAGCGGCATTCGAACAGATCGATGTAAATCTGATCCATGCGGCAAGGACACTTGGCATGCCGGAATATAAGATATTCTGGAAGGTTGCGGTTCCTTCTGCAGGACCGGGCCTTGTGGCAGGAACAATCCTGACATTCGCAAGAGCGCTGGGAGAATACGGTGCAACGTCCATGCTTGCAGGCAATATTCCGGGAAAGACGGGAACCATTTCCCAGAGGATTGCAATGGTTATCCAGGATGGTGATTACATGACAGCCGGAATCTGGGTTGTGATCATTATGCTGGTTGCATTTGTGCTGATATTCCTCATGAATCTGGTGACAGGCCGGAATATGAAGAATATCCGGAGATGGTAGGAGGAAAGACAGATGTCGATGGAAGTAAAGATACATAAGAAGTTTGGAGAATATGAACTGGATGTCTACTGGAAATCCATGAAGAAGAGAATCGGAATCCTTGGGGCTTCCGGAAGCGGCAAGAGTCTGACTTTGAAAAGCATTGCGGGAATTGAACATCCGGACAATGGCTATATCAGGATTGGAGAGCATATCCTGTATGATTCCGATTCCGGAACGTGTTTAAAACCACAGAAAAGAAATGTCGGTTATATGTTCCAGAACTATGCATTATTCCCTGCAATGACCGTGGCACAGAATGTAGGAGCCGGACTTTCCGGTGATAAAAAGAAGAAGCAGGAACAGGTAGAGAAGATGATACGGCATTTCCGCCTGGAGGGGCTGGAAAAAAGACTTCCGAGAGAGCTTTCCGGTGGTCAGCAGCAGAGAGTTGCACTGGCGAGGATTATGGCATATGAGCCGTCCGTCATCCTTCTTGATGAACCGTTTTCGGCACTGGATGTCTTCTTGAAAGACCGTCTGCAGCAGGAGATGATGGAACTTTTGAGTGATTATGACGGGACGGTGATCCTGGTGTCCCACAGCAGGGATGAAATCTACCGGTTCAGCGAAGAACTTCTTGTTATCGATGACGGGAAGCAGATCTGTTATGGTGATACAAAGGAGATATTTGACCATCCAAAGAAGGTAGAAGCTGCAAGACTTACCGGGTGTAAGAATATTGTTCCGGCAGAACGTCTGGATGCACATCATGTCAGGATTCCGGACTGGGGAACCTGTCTTCATCTGAAACAGATGATAGATGTGGATATCACCCATATCGGGCTCCGCGCCCACGAGTTCATTCCGGTATGGGGAGAAAGAGAAGACAACTGTATTCCGGTTAAGGTAAAAGGAAAGGCAGAATTTCCATTCGAATGGAAATATTTCTTAAAAGGAGAGACGGAAGAAAGCGACGATATCTGCTGGTATGTACAGAAAACCCTCTGGGCAGAACTGGAAGAAAAAGGAATTCCGGATTATTTGAAACTGCCGGAAAAAGAGATTCTTTTGCTGAAATAGAAAGCATGTTATAATGAGCATCAGAGTTTTAAGATGATTCTATGGAGGAAAATAATGTATACAATCGGAACACACATGTCCATCGCAGGAGGACTTGCAAAAACTGCGGAAAACGTAGTAAAGATGAATGCTGATACCATGCAGATATTCAGCAGGAATCCAAGAGGATCAAGTTATAAAACGTATCTGCCGGAAGAAATAGAAAGATTCCAGAAGATACGGAAAGATCATGCATTCGGTCCGGTTCTCGCACATGCACCGTATACGATGAATCTGGCGAGTGCAACAGAAAAAACGTATGAATTTGCCTGTACGGTGATACGGGAAGATATCAGACGTATGGATGAATTGCAGATAGAAAATCTGGTATTCCATCCGGGCAGTCATACCGGGATTGGAGAAGAAGCGGGAATTGCCTATATCATCCGTGGACTGGATCAGGCAATTACAGGTTCGGAGAACATTACGGTTTTACTGGAAACGATGAGTGGAAAGGGTACAGAGATCGGTTACCGGTTTGAACAGCTAAAAGAGATCCGGGACGGTGTGCAGCATCCGGAAAGGATCGGAATCTGTCTAGATACCTGTCATGTGTTTGCGGCGGGATATGATATTGTTCATAATCTGGATGGAGTGCTGGAAGAATTTGACCGGATACTGGGACTGCCGCTTTTAAGAGCTGTCCATCTAAATGACAGTATGATGCCGTTTGATTCCAGAAAGGACCGTCATGCAGTGATCGGAGATGGAGAGATCGGATTGGAAGCTCTTCTGAATGTGATGCGTTATCCAAAGCTAAAAGATCTTCCATTCTATCTGGAGACACCGCTTGATGATGCCGGACACAAAGATGAAATTGCCAGATTAAAAGAGTATCTGGGGGAAACAAGGAGCGAACATATTTGAAAGCACTGAAATATATAGCAAAAATCCAAACAGACTTTCCGACAAAATTCGGGATTCCGAGACAGTCGGGACTTGTGAATACGAAAGGAACTATTGTATTCGAACCGGAATACCGCAAAGAAGAGGCACTAAAAGGACTCGAAGAATGTTCACATCTGTGGCTGATCTGGGAGTTTTCAGAGACTGTCAGAACAGGCTGGAGTCCGACCGTGCGTCCGCCGCGGCTTGGGGGGAATAAACGGTGCGGTGTGTTTGCAACCAGATCACCGTTCCGTCCGAATCCGATTGGATTATCCTGTGTGAAGCTGACCGGAATTAAAAAGCATCCGGAAAAAGGAATGGTTATTGAAGTGGAAGGGGCAGATCTGATGGATGGAACACCAATCTTCGATATCAAACCATATCTTCCATATGCGGATTGTGTACCGGATGCCAGAGGCGGATTCGCTGATGTGGTAAAGAATTATGCATTAGAGGTAGAGATTCCGGAAATCTATCTGTCAAAACTGCCGGAGGAGCACAGGGAATGTGTGAGGCAGATTCTTGCCGGTGATCCGAGACCATCTTATCAGAATGACCCGGACAGGGTGTATGGAATGGAATATGCCGGATACGAAATCAAATTCCGGGTGAAAGACTGCGTGTTGACGGTCTGTGAGATCGGACAGAGCAATAATAGGAAGACAATCAGGAGGACATAAAGGTGAAGTACTATCTTGCGCCATTAGAAGGAATCACAACTTACATATACCGGAGGGCATATCACACACATTACCGTCCGATGGAGAAATATTTCACACCGTTTCTGGTGCCGCATACCAAAAAGGATTTTAATACACGGGAGAAGAATGATATTTTGCCGGAACACAATCCGGACATGTATCTGGTGCCACAGATCCTGGCAAATGATGCAAAAGGTTTTTTGGATACAGTAGAAAAGTTAAAGATGTATGGATATGACGAGGTGAACCTGAATCTTGGATGCCCGTCGAAGACCGTAGTATCGAAAGGGCGGGGATCCGGATTCCTGATCCATACAGAGAAGTTGGAACGGTTCCTAGATGAGATCTATGCGAAAGCGGATGTAAAGATCTCTATTAAGACAAGAATCGGAAAATATGACGCCGATGAGTGGGGACAGCTTCTGGATATTTATAATAAATATCCGGTGGAAGAACTGATCGTGCATCCCAGGGTGCAGCAGCAGTTTTATAAAGGCCATCCAGATCTGGATGCATTTGCGGACGCAGTGAAAGAATGCAGGCATCCATTGTGTTATAACGGCGATATCTTTACAGTTGAGGATATGGAAAGGTTAAAAAAACGGTTTCCGGAGATATCCTGTGTTATGTTGGGGCGTGGAATCCTGAGGAATCCGGAACTGACAGATATTATCGAATCCGGTGGCGGAAGAATTGATGTGAAGAAATTAAGGGCATTCCATGACCAGATTTTTCAGGATTACCAGGAGGTAAGCAGTGGGGATAAGAATGTGTTGTTCAAGATGAAAGAACTCTGGTGTTATCTTGGAACTTTGTTCCAGGATAAAGAAAAACAGTTAAAAAAGATCCGGAAGGCAGAGAAACTGGACCGCTATGAAGTAGCTGTAGAAGAAATCCTTTACTTTTGAAAACGTATGCAATATAATAGATAAAAATTCTATATACAGGAATTTTGAAAAAGGGAGGGGCATGAATTGGATCATTTGAATGAGTTGATCGCAGAGAATCTGAAAGATATCAGGAAAGGAAAAGGACTGAGTCTGGAACAAGTGTCATCCCTTACCACAATCAGCAAAAGTATGTTGAGCCAGCTGGAAAGAGGAGAAGTCAATCCTACGATATCAACAGTGTATAAACTGGCATTGGGATTAAAGGTACCGGTTACTGCATTTACCGCAGACAAACCACAGCCATTCTTTGAAACCGGGAAGAAAGGAGTAGAACCTTTGGCGGGGGATGATGGAAGATACCGCCTTTATCCGATCTTCAGTTTCCGGGAGGGACAGGATTTTGAAATCTTTGACTTGGAATTTGATGAGAACGGAATGATGCAGGCGAATCGTCAGATGAATGGTACGAGAGAATTCATTACCGTGTATTCCGGTGAACTGACACTGATTTTTAAAGACCAGGAATATGTATTGAGAGCCGGCGATGCGGCTTCGTATAATGCTTTTGATGATTACGTGTATAAGAACACAGGAAAGGGAACGGTGACTGCGAATATCGTAGTACATTACCCGAATTAGAAAGGAGAAACAGCATGGAAGACCAGAAACAGCGTGTATATGATGCGTTAAACAAGATGGGAATTAAGTACGAGGTGGTAGAGCATGAACCCGTACATACGATGGAGGATATGGACCGGCTGGGACTCCCGGAAAAAGGAACTTTATGCAAGAACTTATTCCTGAGAGATTCCAAAGGAAAGAGACACTTCCTGATCACAGCAGATGAGAAGACAAAAGTAGACTTAAAGACGCTCGGAAGACAGCTTGGAGCAGGAAATCTAAGCTTTGCATCCGAAGAACGCCTGGAGAAATATCTTGGCGTAAAGCAGGGGAGCGTAACTCCGTTTGCGCTGATGAATGATACCGAGCATGCGGTAGAATTTTTCATCGATAAAAATTTAAGCAGATGTAAAAGTATGGGAATCCATCCGTTGGAAAATACAGCAACAGTATTCATATCATTCAAAGATCTGGATAAGTTTTTATGGAATCTGGATGTCGATGTCGTAAAGATCAAATTGTAAAAAAGTTTATATTTTTTTAATTGCAACTTTCCTCACGTAGAAGTAGAATAGAACAGTATATGATACGAAGCAACAGATGAAAGTGAGGATAACTATGGAAGAATGGCAGAACGGACACGACCAGCCGGGATACCATTATCACCAGGAACAGGAGAGAAAACCAGTTGAGACACCGGGAAAACGTTTCTGGAAGATGTGGGGACCGCTCCTGATCAAATGGGGGATCGGAATCGGCGTAGGTATGGCAGTCATGGCAGCCATGATGATGGCATATATGAAGACACACTATCAGACGCAGGCAGCATTAGAGGCGTTGATGTCTGATCAGAATAAGCTGATGGCCTTTTATGAAAAGATGTTGAATAAGTATATCGACTATACGACATGGGTAGAAGGTCTGTCGGCACTTGTTACAATCCCTGTTATGGCACTTATGTATCACGGGGACAGAAAGAAAGAGAAGACAGCCGGTATCGTACAGGATAAGAAAGCGCCGTTGTGGCAATATCCGGCAGTGATCATTATGGCACTTGCCATGAGTTTGGGGCTGAATAACCTGATCATCATTGGAAATCTGTCAGCGATAGATGCAAATTATAAGGCAACTATGAATGCGATGTATTCGGCACCGCTTGCAATACAGATCGTGTGTCTGGCAGTGCTGGTACCCATCTGTGAAGAATATGTATTCAGAGGATTGTTCTTCAGAAGAATGGAAAGGGAAAGCTCATTTGTGTATGCGATGGTCTATTCATCCGTCGTATTTGGCATATTGCATGTGAATCTGGTGCAGATGCTCTATGGATTTGCCCTGGGGATGATGCTGGCATATGTGTATGAAAAATATGGTTCATTGAAAGCACCGGTGGCAGCACATATGTCAATGAATCTGTTATCTGTGCTGGCTACCAGATATGGACTCTATAACTGGATGCTGAAAGATAATATCCGGATCGGTATAATTACAGTTGTTTGTGCAGCAGTTGCATCAACAATGTTTGTTATAATCCAGCGCATTGAAGAAAAACCAACAAAGAAGAAAGAAAACGAGAATCTGGCAATGTAAGTTGTCAGATTCTTTTTGGGTTGGAATATAAAAAGTCAAATAATCTGACAACTCAAAATAATTTTTATCTTTACAACAGTAAAGCCTTGTGATATAGTAGGAAAAAACAAAAGAAAGGAACAGATGTATGAAAGAAGGAAATGTAGTCCAGCAACGTGGACTGTATCGTTCCGAATTTGAACATGATAACTGTGGAATCGGTGCGATCGTTAATATCAAAGGACAGAAAAGTCACGATACAGTGGCAAATGCATTGAAAATCGTTGAAAATCTTGAACATAGAGCTGGCAAGGATGCCGAAGGTAAGACAGGTGATGGAGTTGGAATCTTATTACAAGTTTCTCACAGATTCTTCTCTAAAGTCTGTAAACCTCTCGGCATCTTTTTACGTTCTGAAAGAGATTACGGAGTGGGAATGTTCTTCTTTCCACAGGACGAATTAAAGAGAAATCAGGCAAAGAAGATATTCGAAGTGATCGTCAAAAAAGAAGGAATGAATTTCCTTGGATGGAGAGAAGTTCCGGTGAAGGCAGACGTACTTGGAAGCAGAGCGGTCGAATGTATGCCATGTATTATGCAGGGATTTATTGAAAGACCTAAGAAGGTAGAGCAGGGGGGTGACTTTGACCGTAAACTGTATATTGTAAGGCGCGTATTTGAGCAGAGTGCAGATGATACATATGTGGCATCGCTTTCCAGCCGTACCATCGCTTATAAAGGAATGTTTCTGGTAGATCAGCTCAGACTGTTCTTCCCTGATCTGCAGGATCCGGATTATGATTCCGCAATCGCACTGGTTCACTCCAGATTCAGTACGAACACGAATCCAAGCTGGGAGAGAGCGCATCCGAACCGTTTTATTGTGCATAATGGCGAGATAAACACGATCCGCGGCAATACGGATAAGATGCGTGCCAGAGAAGAAAATATGGAATCCGAGTGTATGAAAGGAAAACTTCATGAAGTGCTTCCTGCAATCAATAGTAGCGGTTCTGATTCGGCAATGCTGGATAATGCAATTGAATTCATGGTTATGAGTGGTATGGATCTTCCACTGGCAGTTATGATCGCAATTCCGGAACCGTGGGCAAATAACAGAAACCTTTCCCAGAAAAAGAAAGATTTTTATCAGTATTATGCAACTATGATGGAACCATGGGATGGTCCGGCGTCTATCCTGTTCAGTGATGGTGACTGCATGGGAGCCGTGCTTGACAGAAATGGCCTGCGTCCATCGAGGTATTATATCACGGATGATGATATGCTGATCCTTTCTTCGGAAGTTGGTGTACTGGATATTCCACCGGAGAAGATTGTAGTGAAAGAACGTTTGCATCCGGGAAAGATGCTTCTGGTAGATATCAAAAAAGGAAAAGTCATTGATGACGAAGAATTAAAAGAAACTTATGCAAGCAGACAGCCTTATGGTGAGTGGCTGGATAACAATCTGATCGAATTAAAGGATCTGAAGATCCCGAATCAGAAGGTTCCAGCTTATACAGCAGAAGAATGCAGAAGACTTCAGAAAGCATTCGGCTATTCATATGAAGAAGTAAAGACTTCTATCCTGAACATGGCGAAGAATGGTGCTGAAGGAACAGCAGCCATGGGTATTGATGCGCCGCTTGCGGTATTATCTGACATGCATCAGAACCTGTTTGGATATTTCAAACAACGTTTTGCACAGGTAACCAACCCTCCAATCGATGCAATCCGTGAGAAGGTCGTTACATCTACAACGGTTTATATTGGTGAAGATGGAAACCTTCTGGAAGAAAAAGCAGAGAACTGTAAGATGTTAAAGGTTAACAATCCAATTCTTACAGAGACAGATCTTCTGAAAATTAAAAATATGAAAGAAGATGGATTCAAGGTTGCGGAGATTCCGACCATCTATTACAAGAATTCGAGCCTTGAAAAGGCAATTGATTATCTGTTTATTGAAGTTGACAGAGCTATCCGTGAAGGAGCCAACATTCTGATCCTCTCAGATAGAGGTGTAGATGAATATCACGTGGCAATGCCTTCGCTCCTGGTGCTTTCCGGACTGCAGCAGCATCTGGTGCGCACAAAGAAACGTACTTCTGTAGGAATCGTTCTGGAGACCGGAGAACCAAGAGAGGTACATCACTTCGCAACACTGATCGGTTATGGTGCATGTGCGATCAACCCGTATCTTGCACACGAATCCATCAAACAGCTGATCGATACGGATATGCTTCAGAAAGACTATTACGCAGCAGTGGATGATTATAACAATGCGGTACTTAGCGGAATTGTAAAGATTGCATCAAAGATGGGTATCTCCACAATCCAGTCTTATCAGGGAGCAAAGATATTTGAAGCAATCGGATTAAAACAGGAATTCATTGACAAATACTTTACAGATACTGTCAGCAGAATTGGCGGAATCGGAATTGAAGAGATTGCAGCAGATTATATTGCGCGTCATTCACAGGCATTTGATCCGCTCGGACTGGAAGTGGATATGACACTGAACAGTGTAGGACAGCATAAACTAAAAAGCGGCGGAGAGAGACATCTTTACAATCCACAGACGATCCATATGCTGCAGGAATCTACCAGACGCGGTGACTATGGTATGTTCAAACAGTATACAGAGCTGGTCAATGCGGAAGGAGAACACATCAACCTGCGTGGACAGTTAGAATTCAACTATCCAAAGAAAGGCATTCCAATCGAAGAAGTAGAAAGCGTCGACGAGATTGTAAAACGATTCAAGACAGGAGCAATGTCTTATGGTTCTATCTCGAAAGAAGCGCATGAGACACTGGCAATTGCGATGAACCAGTTGCATGGTAAATCCAACAGTGGTGAAGGTGGAGAGGAGATTGAACGTCTGGATACGAACAGATGCTCTGCAATCAAACAGGTAGCTTCCGGACGATTTGGCGTTACATCCAGATACCTGGTAAGTGCACAGGAAATCCAGATCAAGATGGCGCAGGGGGCAAAACCGGGAGAAGGCGGACATCTGCCGGGCGGAAAAGTATATCCGTGGATTGCAAAGACGCGTCACTCTACACCTGGGGTCAGCCTGATCTCACCACCGCCACATCATGATATCTATTCGATCGAGGATCTTGCGCAACTCATTTACGATTGTAAAAATGCGAACAAAGATGCGAGAATTACAGTAAAACTGGTATCAGAAGCCGGTGTCGGTACAGTTGCAGCCGGTGTAGCCAAAGCGGGAGCAGGCCTGATATTGATTTCCGGATATGACGGAGGAACCGGGGCAGCACCAAGAAGTTCCATCCATAATGCAGGACTTCCATGGGAACTGGGACTTGCAGAGACGCATCAGACACTGATTCAGAATGGCTTAAGGGAAAGAGTCCGTATCGAGACAGACGGTAAGCTAATGAGTGGTCGTGATGTGGCGATCGCAGCGATCCTTGGAGCAGAAGAATTCGGATTTGCAACTGCACCGCTGGTAACGATGGGGTGTGTAATGATGCGTGTATGTAATCTGGATACCTGCCCAGTCGGTGTGGCAACGCAGAATCCGGAACTGAGAAAACGTTTCCGTGGAAAACCGGAATATGTCGTGAACTTTATGCGTTTTATTGCAGAAGAACTGCGAGAATATATGGCAAGATTCGGTGTCCGTACACTGGATGAACTGGTTGGAAGAACAGATCTTCTGAAAGTAAAGGAAGTGGCAACTTCAGAACGTGCAGCCACACTGAATCTGGAACAGATTCTCGATAATCCATATGAAGGCACAAAGACACCGATGACATTCAATCCGAAGAAAGTCTTCGATTTTGAATTGGAGAAAACTCTGGATGAAAAAGTTCTGGTCAGAGAATTGCTCCCGGCGGTAGAGAAGAAACAGAAGAGAAGCATTGAAATAGATGTGACAAATACGAACCGTACATTTGGTACAATCTTTGGTTCGGAGATTACGAGAAGATATCCGGAAGGTTTGGACGAAGACAGCTATGTGGTACATTGTAAGGGTGCCGGCGGACAGTCCTTCGGCGCATTTATTCCGAAAGGACTGACACTGGAACTGACCGGTGATAGTAATGACTATTTCGGAAAGGGACTTTCCGGCGGAAAACTTGTAGTATATCCACCAAAAGGAATACGCTATAAAGCGGAAGAAAACATTATCATCGGTAACGTGGCACTCTACGGGGCAACCAGCGGTAAAGTATTCATCAATGGCGTGGCGGGAGAACGTTTTGCAGTACGTAATTCCGGTGCGACAGCAGTTGTAGAAGGTGTAGGAGATCACGGATGTGAATATATGACAGGCGGACGCGTAGCAGTCCTTGGCGGAACAGGTAAGAACTTCGCAGCCGGTATGAGCGGTGGAGTTGCTTATGTACTGGATATGGAAAATGATCTTTATACAAGAGTCAATAAAGAGATGGTTCATATTGAACATGTGACAACCAAGATCGATGTCGGAGAATTAAAGAGCATGATCGAAGAACATGTTGCCAATACCAATTCGGAACTTGGTAAGAAGATTCTGGATAACTTCACTGAATATCTTCCGAAATTCAAGAAGATTATTCCGATTGATTATGAACGTATGCTGACAACCATCCTTCAGATGGAAGAACAGGGCATGAGCAGTGAACAGGCAAAGACAGAAGCATTTTATGCGATCAAAGAAGGAAGATAGGGGGTAAGAACAGTGGGAAAAGCAACAGGATTTATGGATTATGACAGGCAGGATAAGATGGCTGAAGATCCAAAAGAGCGAATTAAGCATTTTAAAGAGTTTCATACACCTCTGTCAAAAGAAGAACAGGAGCTGCAGGGAGCCAGATGTATGGCATGTGGCGTGCCGTTCTGCCAGTCCGGTCAGATGCTGATGGGAATGGCAAGCGGATGCCCTCTTCACAACCTGGTACCGGAATGGAATGATCTGATCTTTCAGGAAAACTGGGAAGAAGCATATTACAGACTGAAAAAGACGAACAACTTTCCGGAATTTACATCAAGGGTATGTCCGGCACTCTGTGAGGCTGCATGTACATGCGGACTGAACGGAGATGCAGTTTCAAGTAAGGCGAATGAATATAGCATTATTGAAAATGCATACAAAAAAGGTTATGCAGCAGCAAAACTGGTAAAGGTAAGAACCGGTAAGAAGGTTGCAGTTGTAGGTTCCGGTCCGTCGGGACTTGCAACTGCTGATATGCTGAACAGAAGAGGACACAGTGTGACTGTCTTTGAAAGAGAAGATAAAATCGGTGGACTCCTTCGATATGGTATCCCGAATATGAAACTGGAAAAGCAGTTCATTGATCGCAAGATTGCAATCATGGAAGAAGAAGGGGTTCAGTTTGTGACAGGATGTAATATCGGAAAAGATAAGAAAGCAGCTACATTATTAAAAGAATTTGACCGTATAGTACTTTGCTGCGGTGCATCAAATCCAAGGGATATTAAAGTACCAGGAAGAGAAGCCGAAGGCATCTATTTCGCAGTAGATTTCTTAAAATCAACAACAAAAGCACTCTGGAAAAATGCAAAACAGAATGCAGATGGAACCTATGACCTGAGTCTGAAGGAAGGCACATACATTTCCGCAAAAGGAAAAAATGTTATGGTCATCGGTGGAGGAGATACAGGAAATGACTGTGTGGGAACATCGATGAGACATGGTGCCAAGAGTGTACTGCAGCTTGAGATGATGCCGAAAGCTCCGGATGAACGTACGGAGATGAATCCTTGGCCGGAGTGGCCGAGAGTCTGCAAGACAGATTACGGTCAGCAGGAAGCCGCTGCCGTATTTGGACATGACCCACGTGTATACCAGACAACCGTCAAAGAATTCAAAAAAGACAAAAACGGTAAAGTATGCAAGGCAGTTCTGGTGAAATTAGAGCCGAAAAAAGATGAAAAGACAGGCCGTATGATGATGGCAGAGGTGGCCGGAAGTGAATACACGGTGGATGTAGATCTGGTATTGATCGCAGCAGGTTTCCTGGGAAGTCAGGATTATGTGACCAAAGCATTTGGCGTAGAAGTAAATGAACGCACAAATGTTAAGACTGCAGCCGGAGCATATAGTACAAACGTTAAAAATGTCTTCACAGCAGGCGATATGCACAGAGGACAGTCACTGGTTGTGTGGGCAATCCGTGAAGGGCGCGAGGCTGCAAAAGCTGTAGATATCAGTTTGATGGGATATACGAATATGTATGTCCAGTAGTGAAAAAGTACAGCAAAAGGATGGGCGAAAAATTTCCTCGCATAAAATAAAAAGCTGAATTATAATAGGAAAGAACAGGTCGGAATCATATATTCCGGCCTGTAATTGTTACAAAAGTATTAAAAAATGTTGCAATTTGCTCTATGTTGAGCTATAATAGCAATCAGATGCGGAAGAAAGAATAATCTTGCGCCTGAGGGGAAGCAATAATTAAAACAAAAAGAAAGAAGAGTGAGTATGAATAAACACGGAATCAGATTGATCACAGCAGTGGTGACAAGTTCAATGATTGTAACACCTGTTTTGGCAGCACCGTCTGTCGATGATTTGAAGAAGGAAAAAGCTGCAAAGCAGAGTGAAGTAAGTTCCTTGCAGTCGCAGCTGACAACATTAATGGGAAAAGTCAATACACTGGAAAGTGAATTGATTCAGACCGGTGAGGACATTACAAAAGCACAGGGCGATTTGGAAGTTGCGCAGGAAAAAGAAAAAGAACAGTATGCAGCAATGAAGAAGCGTATCAAGTATATGTATGAAGCCGGTAATGATTCAGCATTTGAGACACTGGTTACATCAGAAGACTTTACAGATCTTCTCAGTAAAGCAGAATATGTTCAGAATGTACATAGCTACGACAGAAAACAATTGCAGGAATATGTAGAGACAAAACAGCAGATTTCCGATCTGAAAGACAGTCTTGAAAAAGACCAGAAAGAATTGGAAAGTAAACAGGTGGAATATGAAAAACAGGGTGATAACCTGAATAACCTGATTACTTCTAAATCAGCAGAAGTTGCTAATCTGGATTCAGAGATTCAGGCAGCAGCAGAAGCAGCAGCCAGAGAAGCAGCAGAAAGAGCAGCAAGAGAGGCAGCGGAAAAAGCAGCAAAAGAAGCGGAAAGACAGCAGGCAGCAGCAAGCAATAATAATGCAGCTTCAACATCGAATAGAAACAATACAACAAGCAGTTCAACAGCTACAAGCAACAGAAATAATACAACAAGCAGCAGCTCGTCAAGCAGTTCAAGTGCACCAGCAGTAACAAAACCGTCCAATTCAAGCAGCAGTACTACGACGAGTGGAACGAATGCAAACGGAGGTTCAATCGTAAGCAGAGCATACAGCCAGCTTGGAAAACCTTATGTATGGGGTGCATGCGGACCAAACAGTTTCGACTGTTCCGGATTTGTAAGCTATTGTCTGACAGGAAGCTATACCCGTCTCGGAACAACACTTACATTCATGGGATGGACAAGAGTAAGTAACCCGCAGCCTGGTGATGTTGTAACAACAGCAACACATTGTGGTATTTATATCGGAAATGGTCAGATGATTCATGCTCCGCACACGGGAGATGTTGTAAAAGTCGGACCGGTACAGTCTGGTATGATCTATGTGCGTAGATAATGAAAAGTAAATAAAATAAAAACCGGAATCAGGTAACTGGCTTCGGTTTTTTATTTTTTATGCTAAAGTTTGCAGAAAAATAAAATGAAAATCCTTGCAAACAGACAACCTTTATGGTAATATTAAAAAGTCGCAAAAAATCACGCATAGGCTTGTCCCGATGGTGCCAAAGCCTGGTAACAGGACGGTTTCGGGGACGTATAACAACATATGCGGAAGTAAAAAACCAATGGAGGAAAGAAACATGAGCGTTATTTCAATGAAGCAACTTTTAGAAGCAGGTGTTCACTTTGGACATCAGACAAGAAGATGGAACCCTAAGATGGCTCCTTATATCTACACAGAGAGAAATGGTATCTATATCATTGACCTTCAGAAATCTGTAGGTAAAGTAGATGAAGCTTACCAGGCAGTAGCTGATATCGCGGCAGAAGGTGGAACAATCCTTTTTGTAGGTACTAAGAAGCAGGCTCAGGATGCTATCAAAGTAGAAGCTGAACGTTGCGGAATGTACTATGTAAATGAAAGATGGCTTGGAGGAATGCTTACAAACTTCAAGACAATCAAGAGCAGAATCGCTCGTCTGAAAGATATCGAAAGAATGTCAGAAGACGGAACATTTGATGTACTGCCTAAGAAAGAAGTTATCCAGTTAAAGAAAGAATGGGATAAACTTGAGAAGAACCTTGGCGGAATCAAAGACATGAAGACACTTCCAGATGCTATTTTTATCGTAGATCCTAAGAAGGAAAGAATCTGTGTTCAGGAAGCACACACTCTTGGAATTCCACTTATCGGTATCGCTGATACTAACTGTGATCCAGAGGAACTTGATTATGTAATTCCTGGAAATGACGATGCTATTCGTGCTGTAAAACTGATCGTTTCTAAGATGGCTGATGCTGTAGTAGAAGCTAACCAGGGTGTTGCAGGCGAAGAAGAGTATGTTGAAGAAGCTGAAGAAGCAGTAGAAGAATAAGATTCTTAAAAAACATAATTGGAGGATAAGATCATGGCAGTTACAGCTAAGATGGTAAAAGAATTAAGAGAAATGACCGGTGCAGGAATGATGGACTGCAAGAAAGCTCTTAATGAGACAAATGGTGATATGGATGCAGCTATCGAGTTCTTAAGAAAGAACGGAGAAGCTAAGGCTGTTAAAAAAGCCGGACGTATCGCAGCAGAAGGTATTGTTATGGCTGATGTTAAGGATGACAAGACAGCAGCTATCGTAGAAGTTAACTCAGAGACAGACTTCGTTGCTAAGAATGCTGAATTCCAGGGATTCGTTAAAGCAGTTGTTAATCAGGCAATCGCTTCTGATTCCGCAGATATGGATGGATTCATGGCTGAAGCTTGGAATGAAGACGCTTCTAAGACAGTACAGGATGCATTAAATGAGAAAATCTCTGTAATCGGAGAAAAACTTAGCATCAGAAGATTTGAGAAAGTTGTTACTGATGGTTGTGTAGTATCTTATATCCACGGCGGCGGACGTATCGGTGTTCTTGTAGAAGCTGAGACAGATGTTGTTAACGATGAGATCAGATCATGCCTGAAGAACGTAGCTATGCAGGTTGCAGCTATGTCTCCAAAATATACTTCACGTGATGAAGTAGATGCTTCTTTCTTAGAGCATGAAAAAGAGATTCTTCTTGCTCAGGCTAAACAGGAGAATCCAAACAAACCAGATAATATTATCGAAAAGATGATTATCGGACGTCTCAACAAAGAGATGAAAGAAATCTGCCTGTTAGATCAGGTATACGTTCAGGACAGCGACCTTACAGTAGCTAAATACGTAGAGAAGGTAGCTAAAGAGAACGGAGCTAATATGACAGTTAAGAAGTTTGTTCGTTTTGAGACAGGAGAAGGTCTTGAGAAGAAGAATGAAGACTTCGCAGCTGAAGTTGCAGCACAGATGGGAAACTAATTTATCAATCGCAAGACTGGTAAAAAGCAAATTAAATAGCGTATTTAAGCGGTTTCTGCCTATTTTGACAAGTGTTATGAACTACTGTAAAATCTCACAAAATATCGTGCTATTTTGGGTACAGATTGGGTAGGGTATTGGGTAAAGAAATTTACCCAACCTCTTAACGAGGAATTTACTTGTTGTTTAAAAATAGAAAGGGAACGCTGTGAGTGTTGAGGGTGTATTGCATTTTGCAATATGCCCTCAAATTTTTTAAAAAAATAATGTTAAAGATTGGGGAATATGCTAGAATAAGAGAAATAAACAAATTAGAATTTGAGGTGGAGATATGTATGAAATACGAAAAATACATAGCAATGAAGTAATGGAAGCCCTTGCTTTAGCATTAGAAGTGTTTTTACAATTTGAAGCACCGGACTATAAACCGGAGGGAATTGAAACATTCAAGCGAGATATAGTTGAAAATGATGAATTTATTTCAAAATGTCAACAAGGTATCTGCCCTATATATGCGGCGTTTGACAAGGGTAAAATGATTGGAATTATCGGTATGTATTCAAACAGGAAGCATATCAACTTAGCATTCACAAAGAAAGAATATCATCGTCAAGGTGTAGCTACTTCAATTTTTCAGTATCTTTTAGCAGATATTTTGAAAGATGCTCCAAAGTTGCACGAGATTACTTTAAATTCGTCACCATACGGTAAGCCATTTTATCTTCATATCGGATTTAAGCCACAATCAGACGAGCAAGAAATAGACGGGATTAGGTTTACCCCTATGAAGTACACAATCTGATAAACTTCAGTTTGTAAAATTGAAAAATGTGAATTTGGAGGATAATAGGATGTTAGAATTTAGATATGATACTCAACTTTTGATTGAAGGCGAAAATCTTGATGAAGATAAAATAAATGAATATTTCACAAATAATTTTAAAGGAGATTGCTTATTGGCGGTTGGAGATGAAGAATTGATTAAAATTCATTTTCATACAAATGAGCCATGGAAAGTGTTAGAATATTGTTCTCAAATCGGAGAAATCTATGATATTGTTATTGAAGATATGGATAGACAGGCGAGAGGGTTAAAGGGGTAAATTCCATATTATTGCAGACAGTTTTTTTATTGACTGTCTGCTTTTTCTTTTTAATTATAATTGATAGTGGTACTATAAAATGGTTCATATCCATTGCGAAAAGACCATTTAGAGTGATACAGATTGATTGTAAGAATAGTAGGAGTTCCGTTGATTTGATTATGTTCTGCTTCGATTTCCGCTATTACTTCATCTGTATTCCAGTATTGATATACAATAACTTGTAGTTCGGTATCACGATTAGCCCCATTGCTGAATGACATACTGTTAAATACAAGATAATCGGGCAAGCTAATGTAATAGAGAATGCCTGCAAGCAAGACTAGAATAATAGTGGCAAATAACAATTTCTTTTTCATTTTGATATACCTCTGTTTCTGTATAGTTATAGGGATAAGTATATAGTACCTCACTATATAGTGAAATACTACATAAAGATTTATTGAATATACTTTTATGTAGAGGTGAGGCAATGAAGTATGGACATTTGGAACTTCACATAGAGGAACTGCTGAAAGAAAAAGGAATTAGTAAGAATACCATTTGTAAGGAATTGGATATACCGAGGTCTAATTTTAATCGTTATTGCAGAAATGAATTTCAGAGATTAGACGCACAACTAATCTGTAAACTGTGCAGTTACTTGGAGTGTGGAATAGAAGAACTGATAGAGTATGTGAAAGAATGAGAGCCTGTCGGATTGAAGAAAATTCGTGCAGGCTTTTGTTGTGTCAAGAAAAAGAGAAAATGTAGTGAGGTCAAGGAACAAGGCGTAGCCGATACGCCGTAGGGCAGTCCTTGACGGAACGGACACAGCCAACAGCACCATGATACAGCAGAGGACTTGAAAGGTCGGAAACCTTGCAAGTCCTCTTGTCTGTTACTGGGCGTTATGCTTTAAGTAAAGTGCTTCTTTCTCCAGTTCCTTTTCAAATGCTTTTATGTGACCGTCTTGTATTCCGTTGTCGATATGAAAGCAGTCGTCAGTCTGTGAGTAGGAGAGCATGGTAACTTTCGGTTCATAGGTTGCTGTATCAATTCCATAATAGTAAATCGTGGCGGTTGTTAATACCATGTGAATGCTTTCAAAATCTCTTGTAAAAATTGTATGCCTGTCGGAATAAAAGAAATCAGACGGGCATTCATAGAATTGGGAACTATCCTCTTTCAAAAATAGTGGCAGTATGTGCATTGCATTTCCAGCACGATTGACAAGGACATAAAAGCGTGGAATGAGGGCGGCATATTGTGTCATCATGGCGATATATATATCATCTAAATCATCAAGAAGATACTCAGAGCAGGAGTTGTTATAAAAGACATATTGCAGGGCGTTATCGTTTTGACTTGTATGTTCCATAGGCACATTTTGTCCGTAAAGCCAACGCAAATCTACATCTAAGGAGTCGGCGATCAGTTCCATTTTATCGGCTTTGGGGTTGTATTGTCCCGAAAGATAGGAACTAAACGCCCCTTTGCTGATACCTGTATCTTTGACTATATCTACTTGTTTTTTATTTTTTGCTTTCATGGCAAATTTAATCCGTTCTGCGATTGTATTCATCTGAAAACCCTCTCTTTCCATATCTCGTTATAACTTTTCATATCTTATCGTCTAAGGACACTATACCACAAGTTCAGAAAAAAGAAAATAAAAAGTTTATAAAAAACTAAACTTCCTATTGCAAAACAAATATGTCTGTGCTAATATACAATTAAGTTCAGAAATAACTGAACCACAAACGACGTCGTAATAAGAAATTGAAAATATGAGAAACTGACCTATCGGTTCAACGGGGAGAAAGGAACGTGTATGCAGATTACATTGACAAAAGAACAGGTAAAAGAAGCATTTGGAGAACTTCGTTTCATGGGTGCGGATAACTGTTACCGCTATGATAAAGACAGTAAGAAGAAAACAGAGGAAGTGGAAGCCTTAAAACTTCATCTTGGAAGTATGAAGCTTGGGAACAGCGTGGATATTCGCTTGGAAGCAACGGAACTTCCGAAGATTGAGCCTTATGCTGTGGTGGAACTGGGAGAACCAGTTTATGCCCCTTATGTGCAGAGAGGAAACTTTCCTGTATTAGTGGAGAAGATTACCTGTAAGGGTATCCGCCCTGTTCCAAATAAAAATATGTAGGCGGTCAAAGTTCCTGTCCTCGTTCTGACGTACCAAACGGCAGGTTGAGGGCAGGGCAATGGCAACGCCATTGCAGATAAGGAGGTTTGATAAATTTGGAAGAAAGAAGCGGAAGTTTTCTTCCAGAACTCCCCTACACTAACAGGGGAGTAATACGGCAGAAAGAAGAATTAAGTGCCTTGATAGATTGGTGTCAGATAACCATTAAGGAAGTTCCGTTAGAAGCAGTCATAGAAGATGTGTTGAGAATACCTTTGGAACTTATGACGGTAACAGGCTATGAAAAAGGGATTGCAGGACATGAGGTTGTGGCAATCTTCGATAATATCAAGGTGCTAAAGCCGACAGGAAATGCACAGTATCAAGGCTTTCAGATCTTAATGAGTGGGAAAGGCTGTCGTAACTATGAGAATTTTTTACAACTCAATGAGGAAACATGGTTTGATTTCTTAAACAGAGTTTGTCAGTATCACATCAATTTTCCTCGGATTGATTTAGCGATAGATGATAGAAAACCGTATTTGAGTATTCCCGATTTGATTATACGGACAAAAGAGGGATTGCTTTCCACAAAACTAAGGGATATAGATTTTCACGATTCGGGAGAACTGAAAGAGGAAGTGTTTCAGAGTAAAGGTGGCAGTCTTTATCTCGGCAGTTCAGCCAGTAATTTGAGATTGGTATTTTATGAAAAGGGATATGAACAGAATAAAAAGTATGGAACAGAATTAGATGAAAATTGGAATAGATATGAGTTGAGATTTCGGCAGGAAATGGCAGTTAGCGTAGTACAGGAATTATTGAGATATAGAGATGTGGCAGGACTGGCAATGGAAGTATTGAACAGCAAAATACGATTTTTAGAAAAGCCGACAGACAGCATGACAACACGAAAAAGGCTTTACCCAACCTATCAAGCGTGGGCGGAACTGATGAAAGATATAGGTAAGGTTAAACTTACCATGCAACCACAGAAGAAAAGTTTACAAAAGGTGTGGGAATGGTTAGAAAAGTATGTTGCTCCGTCTTTGAAACTGTTTGCAGAGGTTGGAAAGATAGAGAAAAGGGATTATATCGGTAATCTTGTAGCAAATGGAGAAATGAATATCACACAGAAACAGTTGTATGATGATTACATAAAAGCAAGAAGATTAGAGGAAAGGGGATAATCGTATAGAAAAAGCATTATTAAATTTAAAGGAAGTAAGTGAGTATCTTGGACTTGGAGAAACAAAGACAAGAGAACTCTTGAAAAGTAGAAACTGTCCGTTTTCCATGAAGATTGGGTATCGGTGGTATGCGAACAGAAGATTATTAGACACATGGCTAGAGCAACAAGCAAAAAGTTATTGAAGTTCTGATTGAAAAGGAGGCGAACTTATAGTAGTATATGGTTAAAATCACAGAAGTTCCCTTTTTATTTATCAAAATATTTGATTGATAGAAAGGGTAGAGATTATGGGTAAAGATTTAAAAGGAAAAGAATTAGGAACAGGTTTACGTCAAAGAAAGGACGGTAGATACGAAGCAAGAGCAAAGATAAACGGAATAGACATTAACTTGTATGATGTTGATTTGAAGAAATTAAAAATATTGTTTGAAAAGGCAAAAGAAGAAGCAAGAAATAATATTGATATGAAACGTCAGAAAATAACGCTGAATGAATGGTTTGAGGAATGGTTTGCAAATTATAAAATTCCTAATATCAAGGAAACAAGCGTGTTTCCTATGCGTAGCAAATATTATAATACATTTGGAAAAGCAATAGGGAATATGAAAGTGACAGATATACGGAACTTGGATATTCAACGTGTCATTAACGATATGAATAAGCAGGGGAGAGCGTCTTCCAGTATGCGAGATGCTTTAGGCAGAGTTCGGGAGTGTTTGGAGTCTGCAAAGAATAATCGTATTATAGACATCAATCCATGTTTTGAAATCAATGTACCTTGGGAAAATAAAACAGCAGAAAGACGTTTCTTATCAATGGCAGAGCAAACAAGGTTTTTGCAGGAAGTAGAGCATAACTGGTATAAAGAGATGTTTTACATTATGTTTCTGACGGGTATGCGAATTGGGGAAGTCGGTGGTCTGAAATGGGAAGATATAGACTGGAATAAGAAATGTATTAACATTCAAAGGTCTTTATCCTGTCAATATGAAAATGGAGTAAAGACTATGCGACTAACAAAGCCTAAAACACATAATTCATACAGAAGTATTCCGTTTATGGCAGAAACAGAAGAAATTCTGTTATCTCAAAAAGAAAAACAGAACAGGCAGAAAAAAGCCTATGGAAATCGTTGGCGTTCAAGTGGAGAATTTGATAACTTGGTGTTTACCACTTCTTTAGGAAGTCCAGTTATTCGGAATGTAGCAGAAAAAGAAATTAAGAAAGTAGTAAAAGCAATCAATTTTCAAGAAGCAATAGAAGCGGTAAAGGAAAACAGAGAGCCGATAGAATTTAAAGACCTTTATCCTCATGCAATCCGACATACATTTTGTAGCAGGTGCTTTGAAAAAGGAATGGACGCTAAAGTAGTGCAAATGCTAATGGGACATCAGCATTACAGTACAACGATTGACATATATACTCATGTGACAGAAACAAAATTTGAAGAAGAAATAGCAAAGTTTGGTAGCGTGAGTGAAAAACAGAAAGTTCAGAAAAATAAAAACTCTACCCAGTGTGCATAAAAGAGTACCCAACATAGCAAAATAAGAGAAATTTGCTTTCAACGGGAATGAAAAGTTTCTACCCAAAGGGAAATTGGGTAAAATGGAAGAGCAGAATTGAGGAAAGCGTAGAAAGCCTTATAAAATGGGCATTTGAGAAAACAGTAAATAAAAGTTGGCAAAACAGATGAACGCATAATCGAATAGTGTGTTGAATTTCTGAAATGATAATAACCCTTGCGAATGGTGGTGACTCTGTTTGTGAGGGTTGTTTTTATAGAAACTTAAAAAAATGAATTGATTTGTTAAGCGGATTTTTCATATAAGATAGACAAAGAAAACGAATAAATTTATTTGAACATGAGATGAAAGAAGGCAATGAGCTGTCAGAACTCTTGTCTTCTTTTTTTGTGAGAAAGATGAAGAGTGTTATTCTTAGATATTTCATAAATTGGTTTATAGATGTACAATATTCTGTTGTAATAATGTACAAAGAAAGGAGGTGCTACAATGCCAGTAATCAAACCAATTACAGATTTACGTAATACAAATGAAATATCTGAATTATGTCATAAACAGCAGCAGCCAGTTTTCATTACAAAAAATGGTTATGGAGATTTGGTAGTTATGAGTATGGAAACTTATGACGAGTTGCTTAGCACGAACCATATTGATAAAGCAAAGGCAGGATTTTCTGATCCTAAGTCTGCTATATATAATGCCTGAGAAAAGACTTGACTTTTAAATACTACAAGTGTAAGATTTAAAAAATAAAAGCGTTGAAAGAAAGGGGTATCTATGAAAAAAAGACGGAAAAAACAAAGCACTAAAAAATCTTACACTTGTAGGATTTTGGGGTTAATAATGGCTATAACAGTAATTGCTATTTGGGGAGGTGTTTTATTAAAAAGATCAATTACGGAATCACCAGAAGACACACTGGTGGAATATATGAATCATATTGAAAAAAAGGAATATGAAGCGATGTATGCCATGATAGATTCAGGGGAGAAAGCTTATCTGGAAAAAGAAGAATACATACAACGAAATTCTAAGATATACGAAGGAATAGAGGTCAGTGACATTAAAATCAGTCATATAGCTGTGAAAGAGAAAAAAGCAGATACAGTTACGCTTTCGTATGAAACATCATGTAATACAATTGCCGGAACAATACAATTTGACAATATGGCGGAACTGAAGAAGACGAAACAGGGATATAAATTAGTATGGCAGGATAGCCTGATTTTTCCAGATTTAGAGAGTGATGATAAAATAAGTGTTACTACATCAAAAGCGGAGAGAGGAGAAATATTAGACCGAGATGGTAAAATGCTTGCAGGAAAAGGAGTAGCAACATCAGTTGGCATTATACCGGGAAAGCTGGAAGACAGGAATGTATCTATTGAAAAAATAGCGGAGTTATTAGAGATAGATGTAGAAACAATAAATAACAAACTCACAGCAAAGTGGGTAAAAGAAGATTCTTTTGTACCAATTGAAACTATTCCGAAAGTAGAAGAAATAGATTTAATGAAAATACAGCCAGAAGAAAAGACACTTGAGGAGCAGGATTGTCAGAATAAACTTTTGGAAATTCCAGGGGTTATGCTATCAGATGTGGAAGTTAGAACCTATGAGTTAGGGGAAGCAGCAGCTCATTTAATTGGTTATGTACAGTCTGTAACAGCAGAAGATTTGGAAAATCATCCAGGGGAAGGATATTCAGCTGAAAGTGTAATCGGAAGATCTGGGTTGGAAAAGTTATACGAAAAGCAATTAAAAGGAAAAGATGGTTGTGATATAAAGATTTTGGATAGTGATGGGGAAGTAAAAGAGGTTCTTGCAAGTATTTTTAAAGAAGATGGTATGGATATAAGATTAACGATAGATTCCGACTTGCAAAAATCATTATACGAGCAGTTTAAAGAAGATCCGGGGTGTTCTGTCGCAATGAATCCTTATACGGGAGAAGTATTGGCTTTGGTAAGTACCCCATCTTATGATAATAATGAATTTATACGGGGCTTATCATCAGAGAAATGGACATCATTAAACGAAGATGAAAAGAAGCCATTATATAATCGTTTTCGTCAAGTATGGTGTCCTGGCTCAACATTCAAACCAGTTGTGGCAGGAATTGGGTTGAAAACGGAAAGCATAGATCCAAAAGAAGATTTTGGAAATGAAGGTTTGGCATGGCAGAAAGATTCGTCTTGGGGATCTTATCAAGTGACAACACTTCATGAATATGAACCGGTTATTATGAAAAATGCAATTATCTATTCTGATAATATTTATTTTGCAAAGGCAGCTCTTAAAATTGGTAGTGAGAATTTTATGAATACTTTAAATGAAATAGGATTTAATCAGAATATGCCGTTTGAGATTGCGATGCAGGAATCAACATATTCCAATACAGATAAAATAGAAACAGAAATACAATTGGCAGATAGTGGTTATGGGCAAGGTCAGATTCTTGTAAATCCATTACATCTGGCAAGTATTTATACTTCATTTTTAAATGAAGGGAATATGATAAAACCGTATTTGAAATACAAAGAAGAAGCATCCGGTGAAACATGGATAGAAAATGCGTTTAGCAAAGAAAATGTAGAAGAAATTATGCAAGGGGTGGAAGGTGTTGTAAATGATCCGGAAGGAACCGGATATGCTGCACATCGTGACGATATTTTGCTGGCTGGAAAAACAGGGACAGCCGAGTTGAAGGCAACGAAAGAAGATACTTCTGGCAAAGAAATCGGGTGGTTTTCGGTGTTTACGGCAGATAAAAGCGTGGACAAACCAATTCTTCTTATCAGTATGGTTGAGAATGTGAAAGGAATCGGTGGAAGTGGTTATGTTGTTAAAAAAGATGCAACAGTATTGGATGAGTATTTTGAAGAATAAAATATTTTTATGGGAAATTATTACATATGTAAGATATTTGCGATGATATTGATAGTTCTTATTGTTTTTACAGGGTGCGGACAAAATCGAATTACGGAAAAAGAAGAAAAGAAAGAAACCGTGGAATCTGAAATGAATGCAGAAGTAAAAAAAACAGCGCAAACTTTTCGGTCTGTTTATATGAAGGAGAAGTCGGAGTTAAATACATTAAAGGTGAAAAGAAAAATTATCAATTGTCTGGAAGAAAAAGGATATGCGGCAGTAGATTGTGATAATCAGATTGATATGGTCAATCGTGAAAAAGTAGAAGATTTTTGCAAAACAGCGGAGAAAGAAGAACAGGCAGCAGTAGATATTGTACAACCGAACAGAGATTCGCTACAATATTAATATTTCTGGTGATAAGGAGGTGGGAAGATGAGACAATGTATGGATGCAGATAATCTGCACCGAAGACTGAAGAAAATAATCGGACAGGTTCAGGCAATCAGATGTACTGGTATCACTGGCATTAATTGCATCAGTCTGTATTGGTGAAAATTTTGCAGCAGGCGAGGTCTTTCTGGTTCAATATTCCATTAAAGCGGCTTAAGAAGGTTATGGTTGTAATGGCAGCCGCCAGGATATCACTGACTGGTTCTGCAAGGAAAACTGCAAATACCTTATCAGATAAAAAGAGCGGCAGGATAAAGATCAGAGGGATCAGCAGGATCAGTTTTCGCAGGCATGCAAGAAGCAGACTGATTTTTGCCTGTCCGAGTGCCATAAAACTCTGCTGGCAGCTTATACTCCCGGAAAGCAGGAGACAGCAAGAGAAGATTTCAATAACAGCAGAAATTATGTATAATTATGTTGTAGGTACAAAAATAGTGTGACAGCGAGGTAGAGAAAATGGAAGAGCAGATAAAAAAGATTTATGAAAAGCAGAAAAATGGACGCATCAGGATGATACGGAATGTGCTGTTGATTTATGTAGCATTGATCTGTGTGGTGAGTATTTTCAAAGGAAATCCGTTCCCGCATCAGGAGACAGTACTCTTTTTCGATGTGAAGCAGCCGGGCTGGGTCACGACAGATCCCTGGCTACTGTGGATTTGCGTGGTGGTTGATCTGATTGCAGGTATATTCATTTTAATCAGGGACATTCTCAGAGATTTTTCAAAAATTGACCGGATTCTGTCACAGCAATGTGATGCAGAAAAATATTCAGAAATGCTGGAAGAGTTGATAAAGTACGGAAAGAGCTTGGATTATCATGGATTTCAAAAAAGTGTCATGCTGATAGCTGAGTCTAAATATGTAGTTGCACTGATCATAAATGGGCAGTTGCAGAAGGCAGAAGAGTATATAAAGAATGAATGGGAAGGAAAAAGAGAGGGACGTTCCTGGCAGCAGGTCATGACGAATCTCGAACTGGCGAAGAAATATCAGGAGAAAGATGCGGCAGGTTATTCGGCTACATTAGAAAAAGCAGGGAAAGTATTTCAGAAGAATCCACTGTTTATGGCAAAAAATTTGATGCTGAAAGGTGAAGATGAGGCAGCAGTAAGATTACTGGAAAATGATACGGAAAAGCTGCCTTATTATGAGGTTACACGCAGATTCCTGCTGGGAGTATGTTACTACCGAATCGGAAAAGAAGAGCAGGGAAAAGAATGTATGGAATATGTAATTGGGCATGGAAATACGTTGAAGTGCAAAGAAGAAGCGGAAAAATATGTAACAGTGTAAGTAAGGATGTTCTTTAAAATAACAGGGTAACAAAAATGGAGAAGATATAGAGGATGGTAATAAAATAGGATATATCGCACATAAAGATGGTGAATCTGGAGTATACAATTCCTGAAAATAGATTTGACTTTTAAATATTACAAGCGTAAGATTTAAGGGACAAAAAAATTAGAAGAAAGGAATCGGTGGAAGTGGTTATGTTGTTAAAAAAGATGCAACAGTATTGGATGAGTATTTTGAAGAATAAAAAAATTTTTATGGGGAATTATTACATGTGTAAGATATTTGCGATGATATTGATAGTTCTTATTGTTTTTACAGGGTGCGGACAAAATCGAATTACGGAAAAAGAAGAAAAGAAAGAAACCGTGGAATCTGAAATGAATGCAGAAGTAAAAAAAACAGCGCAAACTTTTCGGTCTGTTTATATGAAGGAGAAGTCGGAGTTAAATACATTAAAGGTGAAAAGAAAAATTATCAATTGTCTGGAAGAAAAAGGATATGCGGCAGTAGATTGTGATAATCAGATTGATATGGTCAATCGTGAAAAAGTAGAAGATTTTTGCAAAGCAGCAGAGAAAGAAGAACAGGCAGCAGTAGATATTGTTGTTGTATTTGATGAAGGGGAAATTATACAATATCATTTAGAGTCAATGAATGGAAAGATAAATGTTCGATTATGTCAGGTTAAATGGAAGGATAATAGTCCACAGGCTAATTATTATGATGAATATGAAGCATATGAGTGGAAATATACAGAAAAAGGATACTTGTTTCTGGAGGAATATCACCCACCGGGATTTGATGGAGCACCGGGTGAAACTGGATTCAGAGTGCAGCCATTAGATAAAACATGCCGGGAATTGAATCGAAAATATGTTATGCCGTTGGGGTATGCACTTAATAATCTGTTGATTACAAATTGGGATAACCAGAATTATACGGAACTTGATTTTTATGATCTTTATGAAAAAATGTATTATATGAAATATGGAAAGCAAGTTCCATATGAAGCAAATTATGGTGGAGCAGAATATGAAGTTCCAAAAGATGAGTTTGAAGAGGTTATAAAGACCTATTTACCATTTAGTAATAGCGAGATTGAAAAAGGAACTTTTTATAACTCTGATAATAGAACTTTTAGATACAGACCGCGAGGGTTATATGATTGTGAATTCCCATATGAGCCATATCCGGAAGTTATATCATATGAAAAATTACAAGATGGAACATTAAAACTTACGATAGAAGCAGTATGGGAAATCAGAATGTTAGATCAGGCAATCACCAGTGAATTGATGATAAAACCTATGGAAGACGGAAGTTTCCAGTATTTATCAAATAAGGTAATCAGTTCAGATCAAAATGCAAATGCAGGGTGGTATATGCCAAGGTTAACAGAAGAAGAGTGGGAAGAGAATTACAGTAATAATTAGGGGGCAATATGAAAAGAAAAAGTATTTTGTTAGTACTTTGTATAGGAATGATTCTGACTTCCTGTGAAAGTAAGATATCGTTAAACAGCACAGATGTAAAAAATGAGAAGAATCAGAAAAACACTACCATGGAAAATCCGGATAAGGGATATAATCTACCAATCGATGAAGACAAGAAAAAGGAAGTTGTGAACGATTGTGAAGAAATTATGGGCATTGTCCGAGACATTTATTCTGAATATAATGGAATACAAGAAGCAGATCAGAACACTGCTGAGCAAATGATGAATCGGATGAAAGAAATTATCAAACAAAATGGGAATCCGGTTATTGGTTCCGATCATTATTCTGTTATGGATAATTATCAGAAGATGGAACAATTTTTAAAATCTGCAGAACAAGAAGAAAAAGGAAGTGTAATTTTATATGAAGCAGATACAGATGGTGGAATTACCAGAAAAGAATATAGTTATGATGGAAAAGAAATGAGTGTGATGTCCGCAAAAATGATCTGGAGTGAGGATACAGAGCCTGTACTTACATACATATCGCTATCAAAAATAAAAGAATGGGCATATACTGAAAATGGGAATTTCTGTTATGAATTATGCGTACCTGAACCACCGGAAGTGACAGAGATTGTAGATGGAAGTTGTATTATCCGGGTAAAGCCTTTGAGTGAGGAGTGTCGGGAATATTTAAAAAAATATGTGAGTACGTTCGGCTATCAAGGAAACAATCTGTTATGTTCAAACTGGAATGCGGAGGATATGCAGGGGTTGGATTATAATGGACTTTATGAATATTTTTATCAAATGAAATATGGAGAAAAATTTACTGCAGAAAAAGAGGTTGTGGGAATTCCAGCAGAAGAGTTCGAAAATGTAATTATGACATATCTTCCTGTTACAAAAGAAGAATTGAAAGAATGGGCGGTCTACGATGAACAAAGTAATAGGTTTATCTGGGAACGATTGGGATATGGTAATTATTCACCAACACATTTTGGCTTGTCTTTACCGGAAGTAACAGAAGTCAGGCACAATGAAGATGGAACCATTGTTTTGACAATTCATGCAGTATGTGATTCTGTTGTATGTAATGATGTTGTTATTACACACGAACTTACGATGAAAATTCAGGATGATGGAACGATTCAGTATGTTGGAAACAGGATTTTAGATAATGGTATTGATAATATACCGAGGTATCAGTACCGGTTAGGTAATTTGCAGAATTGATCAGTAGAGAAGAAATAAATAAAGAGAACTGATAACGGGAAATTATGCTATCAGTTCTCTTTATTTATTTACGCGAGCAACGAGCCAAAGTCCGTGCTTGCACGAGACCTTGGCGACTGCCGCGATAACTTGAGAAACTCGCAGAGCGTGTTTCTCATAGTTTCCAAATACCAAGATTAGAAAGTACAGATTTTGTTATTTCGGTAGCCTGACTTCCAGTTGCACCAGAAGAGGATTGAATATTTGTTGCGAAGTAGTAAGTATTATTCGATGTTTCAATGTATCCGATAAACCAGCCATTGACATCCTTACCATTGACACGCCCGGTTCCTGTTTTCCCGTAAAGAGAACCGGAAGAAGTAGTGGAAAGCAGCAGAGCTTTTTTTACTGCCTGGATATTTTTACTGTCAAAATGAAAATTATTTTGATAGAAATCCTGTAACAATTCCACCTGTTCTATGGGTGATATCTTCAGAGAGAAATCTGTCCAATAGAGATTTAGATTTGTTCCAGTATTCTGATTCCCATAGTTTATTGTCTGTAAAAATGTTCTTACGGCTTCAAAACCTGCCTGTGAATCAATTGCCTGAAAATACCAGTTTACGGAATTATGTATAGCCGAGGTTAAATCTTGATCGGCTTCCCATGAATTAAAAGGATATGGTTCTCCATTCCATGTGAAAGTGGAATGTTCTGGTGTAATAATTCCAGATTCCAAGCCAAGTAATGCATCATATATTTTATAAGTCGAATTCGGTGATACACGTGTGGAAGCATGCTCCATATTATAAATATTCCATTTATCAGCAGACTGATCATATAAAACAAAACTTCCAGTGTAGTCCCCAAAATTGGAAGAAAGATTTAGCTGAGTAATATTCTTTTCGGTTGTGTCAAAATGATACCCAGTCTGATCAGAAGCATAAGCAGAAAGTATGGGAATGCATCCAATGATGATAGTAGAGACGAATATGCATATAAGATATCCACGAATTTTTTGTTTAAAAGTAGGTTGGTGGAATGATGCAATATTTAAAATGCGTCCTTTTAACTGTTTTATATTTCCACTAATTCCCATAGTAAGAGGGAATGGAGACAGAGCTATTGTTTCGGCAAAGTTAATCAGTGTATTTCCATATGACTTGTATTCTGTTTCTTTCAATAATTGTAATACAGCACTGTCGCAGGCAAGTTCCCGTTCCTGTCGTATTCTTTTTAGAAAATACCAGATTAGGGGATTGAACCAGTAGAAAACATTTACTGTATTTATCAAATATCCAATTAGAATATCTTTATGCTTGTAGTGCTGCAGTTCATGAAGAAGCATATAGCGAATATCAGTTGCGCTTATAGTTCCAGCGTTAAAATCTGAAATCAAGTGAATTGGAAGATAAATGCGAGGATGCAGGAAACCAGCCAAAACAGGAGATTTCAAAAATGCTGTACTATAAATCGGAATGGTATGCTTGCTGTTCACTTCGTTTAAACATTCTATATAAAGAGCGTTTAGTTCTTCATTTTGAAGAGGTAAAGCAGAACTATGTAAGGCTTTTACTTGTTTTACTGAGCGGTAGAGAAGAAAAAACATTATGAATATACCGATACTCCAGAAAAATACAAGTAATGTGTGAATAAAAGTTGGTATTTGGGTGCTGACAGAGACAGCAAAATCATTTATTTTATCCAAATTATAACCATTACCAGAAAGAAAAGTGGTTTGAATGTCACCATTGGTACTTGAACTGGCTGTCAGCAAATGTCTCCACGATATAGAAGATGGGGCAGAGTTTATCGGTAAAAAGGGAACAATTAGAACGGCAAGAAATATAATCGAAAGATTATATTGCATACATGCGGATAATTGCCTTTGCAATAAATTTTTTAATCCCAGTAAACTACCTAAAAAAATACAAATGATGGCATTACAGAGTAAAAATCGAAAACTAAAATATATCAAAATATGCTCCTCCCATGGTTAATGATTGGAAAGAAGATTCCGTAAGCTGGCAATGTCTTCTTCAGACAATTTATCATCCTCAATGTAAGAGGCAAGCATAGAAGTGATATTATCATTATAATATCGCTTTAAAAAAGAATTACTTTCCTGCCGAATATATTCGTCTTCCTTGACCAATGGAGTATAGACAAAAACCCGGCTTTGTTTTTCATAGGTTAGTGCTTTTTTAGAAACGAGACGTTTAATCAATGTCTGAATTGTTTTAGGACTCCAACTGGAAATTTGTGTTAATTTTTCAGTAATTTCATTGGTGCTGATTGGTGCGTATTTCCAAACGATTTTCATAACTTCAAATTCAGCTTCTGAAATTTGAGGCAAATTGCTCATGTGACATCCCTCCAAATCTTACGTTTGTAATAAAAATATTATATATTGAAAACGTCTGATCTGTCAATGGAATGAAAAAAGCTTGGTTTTATTGATAGACGAGGAAGGTAGTGGATTCCTTTACTGGACTTGGTTAAAGTAATCAGGTAAAATAATATTTAACAGAATGCGGAGTGTGAATATCCGCCTGATTAAAAATACCTAGGACGAAGGAGATAAAATTATGTATGAAATTATGAGTGCAGATGAAGCGATTCGTCTGATCCGGGACGGTGACTGTATCTGTGTCAATTCATTTGTAGGAATAGAGAATCCGACGGAACTTCATGAGGCAATCTACCGAAGATATCAGAAGATGCAGTCACCGACGCATCTGACAATTGTATCGAGTGCAGGGTTTGGTGTCTGGGATGAGGAACATAATGCAGAAAGATATATCAAAGAAGGTGCAGTGGACAAGCTGATCTGTGGTCATTTTGGAGCAATGCTTAGCACGAAAAAATTGGTGCTGGAGGATCGGTTTGAAGCATATAATCTGCCGCTTGGATGTATTTCCCACGCAATCCGTGCACAGGCAGGGGGGCTTCCCGGAGCTCTTTCCAAAGTTGGTCTGGATATTTTTGTAGATCCAAGACGAGAAGGACCTGGAATTAACAGAATTTCTATTGATGACTCACTGGTAAAACATGTTGAAGTGGATGGGGATGAATTTCTGTATTATAAACTTCCAAAGATTACTATTGCGTTGATCAAAGGAACTGCGGCAGACAGAAAAGGCAATATTACATTTGATGATATGTTCATGTCAGGAGATGCGCTTTCTATTTGTCAGGCAGTAAAGGCAAACAGGGGAAAAGTAATTGTACAGGTAGACAGATTGGTTGATACACCATCCCGGCCACGTAATGCCATTATTCCGGGCTGTTTGGTAGATGCAATCGTTGTGACAGAGCCGGAGAAGAGAAACGAAGCATATACTGCACTTACCGGAAGTTTTGAGATTCCTTATAAGGAGTGGCATACATGGAGCGAAAAGATAGAGAATGTGTCTACGAAGCCACAGAAAAACAGTGTAACCGGAAATATTATCGGCAAAAGAGCGGCGCAGGAACTCAGGGTAGATGATATTGTTAATATCGGAATCGGAATTCCGGAGATGGTATCAAGATATGCACGAAAGTGTGGTATGCTTGATATGGTAACCTTAACAGTAGAATCGGGCGGCATTGGAGGATTTCCGGTATCAGGAGAGGCTTTTGGAGCAATGATTGGCGCAGCATCTGTCTATGATATGGCAAATCAGTTTGATCTGTATGATAATGGCGGACTTGATATCTGTTTTATGGGTGCGCTGGAAGTGGATAGATATGGAAACATCAATGCACATAGAGGTCCCGGAGCTTTTGCAGGAATTGGCGGATTTGCGAATATTACGGCAAAAACACCAACGGTTGTATTCTGCATGACATTTGATGCCAAGGGATTGGATGTTACGCAGGAAAAAGGTGTGGTAACGATTCGGAAAGAAGGAGAGATACCAAAATTTGTAGAGAAGGTCAATAGTGTAAGCTTTTCTGCAAAACGTGCGATTGAAAACGGACAAAAGGTATTATATGTAACAGAACGTTGTGTATTCAGGCTGACACCAAAAGGCTTAAAACTGATCGAAGTCTACCCAGGAGTAGATATGCAGAAAGATATTCTGGACAGGCTGCCGTTTGAGGTGGAGATTTAAATTGGGATTTATTTATTAACGGGGAAGCGGCCTCTCAGTCCTTGAAGGAAACAATAGATAAGGCTTCTTGTTCAGGTTCCATACCATAAGAAACACTAAGAGAGTCAGAATCACCTAAAAGCAAAGGAACTACGCTCAAACTCGGCGTTCGCCTCAAACACATTCGCTTCGTTCCTTTAACGGTGCTTCTGACTCTCTAATTGTTTCTAACGGCATTCCACATTCACAATAATCCTTATCTATTGTTTCCTTCAAGTCGTGACTGGCAGCGAATGTTAATAAATAAAATGTCCGAAAGTGTAACCCGGTGGAGGCCACTACGGTTACGCATTTGCCATTTCATTCTTAAGGCATTTGATACACACGGAATAAAACTTGGAAAGGCGTTCTAGTGAATGTGAAAGAGGCGTTGGTAATTCTTAAGGGGCAAAATTCTGCGTTAGGTTTTCAAAATTTGACTGTTTGAGGCGTATGCCGAGTTTCAAATTTTGAAAGCCTGATTTTAGCAGAATTTTGCCCCTTTAGAATTGACCCGCCGATGGAACCTGAACAGGAACACCTTTCCAAGCTTTATTCCGGTTCGGGTATCCACAGCCTTTCTGAATTAAATCCCAATTTAATTAAATCCCAAGAATTACAGAATATCAATATATTCTCCGGCCAAAGCTTTATTCATACTTCTGACTGCACAGAATTTTCCGCACATACTGCAGGTATCACTATGATCATCTTCCGGGCTTCGGCTGTCACGGATGGCTTTGGCTGTTTCAGGGTCTAATGCACAGGCATACTGTGCGTCCCAGTCAAGTTTCTGACGTGCTTCAGCCATTTTATCATCAATATCACGTGCTCCGGGAACACCTTTGGCGATGTCAGCAGCATGGGCAGCAATCTTGGAAGCAATGATCCCCTGTTTTACGTCATCTACATTAGGAAGCGCCAGATGTTCTGCAGGTGTTACATAACATAAGAATGCAGCACCATTCATAGCAGCAACTGCACCACCGATAGCGGATGTGATGTGATCGTAACCTGGAGCAATATCCGTAACAAGAGGGCCAAGTACATAGAACGGAGCACCCATGCAGATACTCTGCTGTACTTTCATGTTGGCAGCAACCTGATCAAGCGGTACATGTCCCGGTCCTTCTACCATTACCTGTACATTGTGGTCCCATGCACGTTTTGTAAGTTCTCCAAGACGCACCAGTTCTTCAATCTGGCATACATCGGTAGCATCGGCCAGACATCCAGGGCGGCATGCATCACCAAGGGAGATAGTAACATCATATTCTTCGCAGATATCAAGAATCTCATCATAGTGTTCGTAGAAAGGATTTTCTTCTCCGGTCATACACATCCATGCAAATACAAGACTTCCGCCACGGCTTACAATATTCATTTTACGTTTGTGTTTTTTTATCTGTTCAATCGTTTTACGTGTAATTCCGCAGTGAAGTGTGACAAAGTCCACACCATCTTCTGCGTGAAGACGGACAACGTCGATGAAGTCCTGCGCAGTCAGAGTTGCAAGATCTCTTTGATAGTGGATGACACTGTCGTATACAGGAACAGTACCGATCATAGCAGGACATTCATGTGTCAGTTTCTGGCGGAATGGCTGTGTGTTACCGTGGCTCGATAAATCCATGATGGCTTCAGCACCAAGATTTACAGCGCTCATAACTTTTTCCATTTCAATATTGTAATCCTTACAGTCGCGGGATACACCAAGGTTTACATTGATCTTGGTACGGAGCATGCTTCCGACACCTTCCGGATCAAGACTGGTGTGATTCTTGTTGGCACAGATTGCAACCTTGCCTTCTGCAACAAGTTTCATAAGTGCTTCTGTTGTCATGTTTTCTTTTTTTGCTACAATTTCAATTTCAGGAGTGACAATTCCTTTTCTTGCAGCATCCATCTGTGTTGTGTAATTTCTCATGTGTTTGCCTCCGTTAAAAAATTAAATATAAGGTTATAATGCGTCAGCAAAAACACACAGATTTCGATGCAGGAAAACATTTCTCTACACAGATCTGAGGTTCATAAAAGAACTATGAAATTACTGACGCCTATATCAGATGGGAAAATCTGATACTTGTGTATGCGGTACAAGGTGGTGTCCCCAATGTACCGTTTCTAAACAACTCTTAACGAGTCGTTTTTATCATAGCCATTACGCCGCCTTTATTCAGCGCTGTAATCAGCAGAAATGCAAGAATGCTTCCTGCAATAGTAGAAATCAGAAATGGAACTACATAGACAAAGATCCCGGCAGGAGTGATTCCCATAATATATACTGCAACAGGATAAGCAGCCAGGCCGCCAAGAATTCCTGTGCCGAGTGCCTCTGCAAGACAAGTCAGGCTGAGCTTGTGGCAAATGGAGTATACAAGTCCACAGCAAAGTGCTCCAACCATACTTCCGGGAAAAGCCATCATGCTGCCAAGACCAAGCAGATTTCGTAACAGGCTGGCACAAAATGCAATTCCTACACTGTACCAGGGCCCTAACGTGACTGCTGCCAGGATATTAATAATATGCTGTACAGGTGCACATTTACTGCCTGCAACCGGAAAGCTTAAGAAACTTCCGACGATGGCAAGAGCCGTAAATACACCGGCAAGAGCCAGTCGTCTTGTCCGTGAAGAGTCTGATGATAAAGTTGTGTGTGTCATAAATAAACATTCCTTTCATAAAAAAATACCCTTCATTCATAAAGCGGATGGAGGGTACAAAAAGTAAAAAAAGAAGAGATGCGGGGGCATCTCTGTCAAATCAATACATGGTATGAATCCCTCCGTTGGCATTATCCAAATCAGGTAAAGGGTCGAAACGGAATTACGCTTCCTCTCAGCCGGTTTTCTCCAGCTCCCCTGTTAATATGAACTTTATTCACGAATTATTATAGCGCAGTCAATATCAGATAGCAAGAGAGAATGAGAAATTTTATATACATGTGATAGAAAATTATGGTAATATATAGAAAGATGTTGTAAATGAATATGTTGCTTTAAAGCACAGATGTGTGAACTGGAGGTTCAGAAGAATGAGAGAGAATAATTTAGCAAGGTTTATAAAAGCACAGGATTCTGATTATAAGACAGCTCTTGCAGAGATTAAGAGTGGACATAAGAGAAGTTGCTGGATGTGGTACATTTTTCCGCAGATTCAGGGGTTGGGGAGTAGTGGTACTGCAATGTACTACGCTATTGAAGACTATGAAGAAGCTAAAGCATATATAGAAAACGCAGTGACAAATGCACATTTAAGAGAGATTTCAGAGGTACTTTTGCAACTGGAATCAGATGATGCAACCAGAGTCATGGGATGGCCTGATGATCTGAAACTGCGTTCGTCAATGACGTTGTTTGCGCTGGCGGCAAAAGAGAATGAAGTCTTTCGGAGAGTACTGGATAAGTTCTTTGATGGAAAATTAGATGTGCAGACAGTAGATATCCTGGATATGGGATATCTGGTGATGAGAATTGATGAACCGGATTTTGGGTGTGAAGGAAGACCGGACGGGGTAGAACCAATGGCTAAAGTAACCCTTCTGAAGCTGAAAAGTGAAGAAGAGATCCAGTTAGAGATTCCGGATGCAGAACTTTACCGGAAAGAGATTGTTGAGGGGAGCGAAGTTGCAGTCAGTCCGGATGGAGTCATGATTAAGATGTAAACAGATCAGGGAGCCGTTTCAGAAGACGATAAGTAAATAAGACGGGTAATAATAAGTAATAAAGGGGAGTTTCAGGTGAAAGACAGAGACGAGAAAAAAGAGACCAAGAAGAAAAGAAAAGAAGAGAAAGAAGAACTGACCGGTATGGCGGCTGTATGGGATTATCTGAAAACATTTCTGATCATATTCTGTGTTGTATTTGCAATGAACAAACTGGTGTATATCAATGCCGTGATTCCGTCGGAATCCATGCAGGATACGATCATGAAGGGGGACCGTGTACTGGGAAACCGTCTGGCATATATAAAGGATGATCCGGAGAGATATGACATTGTAATCTTCAAATATCCAGATGATCCGTCCAAGATTTTTATCAAGCGCGTGATCGGACTGCCAGGAGAGACGGTTACCGTGAAAGACGGGAAGATTTACATTGATGGAAAAGAGCAGACACAGGCGGTAAGCTTCTGCCCGGAAGAGATGGCAGGAAGCTTCGGACCTTATGAAGTTCCGGAAGATAGTTATTTTGTAATGGGGGATAACCGGAACAATAGTCTGGATTCCAGATACTGGGATAACACGTATGTAAAGAAAGAGGCAATTCTGGCCAAAGCAGGATTCCGGTACTGGCCGCTTAATAAAGTTGGATTTGTAAATAAATCTGCAGAAAAATAGTTGCAATTGTTTTCCGCGTTTTATATAATGAATAAAGTTTTGCGAGAAAAGGCTCTGAAGCGATATCAGGGTCTTTTCTTAACGTAAACACATAGAAGGCAGCTTGAAGATGAAAGATAGCGATATACACAGATGACGGAAAAGGAGGAAAACAGGATGGAAAAAGATATGACGGCCGGCACTCCCGGGAAGATCATTTTCAATTTTACAATGCCGATCTTTATCGGTAATATTTTTCAGCAGTTTTACAACATGGCAGATACGGTGATCGTCGGGAAATTTGTCGGTAATGCGGCACTGGCGGCGGTAGGAGCATGTGGAACACTGGTATTTCTGATCATTGGCTTCCTGCAGGGAGTTACGGCGGGATTTACGGTTGTTACAGCACAGCACTTCGGAGCCGGAAACATGAAGGCGATGAAGAAGTCTGTGGCATCCGGTGCGGTACTTACAGGGATCGTAACCGTTATTCTTACATTGCTGAGCATGATCAGTATGGCGAAGGTGCTGCATTTGATGAATACACCGTCAGACATGTATGGAGAAGCTTACGGATATATTATGGTCATTTGCGGCGGGATTGTGGCACAGGCACTTTACAATTATCTTGCAAGTGTATTAAGGGCACTGGGCGATAGTAAGCGTCCGCTTTATTTTCTTGTGATTGCAGCACTTTTGAATATTGTGCTGGATCTGGTGTTTATCATTGTATTTAGAATGGGAGCGGCAGGGGCAGCCTATGCGACAGTGATCGCACAGGGAATTTCGGGAATCCTGTGTCTGCTATATATTGCAAAGAAGGTTCCCGCACTGTATCTTCATAGAGAAGACTGGGAAATAGATAAGAATCTGGCCGGATGGCAGCTGAAGATCGGACTTCCGATGGCATTCCAGTATTCCATCACGGCGATAGGAACGATTGTTGTACAGTCTTGCCTGAATATCCTCGGTTCTACAGCTGCAGCCGGATTTGCGGCAGCAAGCAAGATCGAGCAGGTGTTTACGCAGGCCTACGTTGCGCTTGGTACAACGATGGCGACTTACTGTGCACAGAATATGGGGGCAGGGAAATATACGAGAATCCGTAAAGGATTTAAGAGTGCAACATTGATTGGATTTATTTATGCGGTTGTGACAGGTGTGATTATTTTCTTTGTCGGAAAATATATGACGATATTCTTTGTATCAGAGAATGTAAATCAGATCATGGAATATGTGGATATTTATTTGAGGTGTGTAAGCGTGTCATTCCTGCCTCTTGTTATTGTTAATTTGTATAGAAACGGAATTCAGGGAATGGGATATGGACTGCTTCCGATGACAGCGGGGATTGCAGAACTTGTCGGACGGAGCGGTGCATCGCTGATTGCATCACATTTTGGCAGCTATATGGGAATCTGTCTGGCATCTCCGGCGGCATGGGTGCTGGCGGGAACACTTCTTCTTATTATGTACTTTGAGATCATGAAAGGAAAGAAAGACAGAAATTTGAAAAATAGATAGAAAACTGAAAAGCAACTTGTTATAATAAAATGTACGAATAAACATAGAAACATTGATGGGTGAAACAGCATGAATCAAAGAGTAATAAAAAAAGTCCGCTGTAATATCTGTTCAGCGGGATGTCCGATCGATGCTTATGTAGAAGAAGGAACGCTTGTGTCGGTAGAAGGCAGCCGGGATCTTCCGGGGCAGAGTGGAGGATTATGTTCTAAAGGAGCTGCTTCCAGGCAGTATGTTTATAACAAAGACAGGATTCTGTATCCGATGAAACGGATTGGAAAAAAAGGAAGCGGGGAATTTGAACGCATATCCTGGGATGAAGCGTATCGGATGATTGCAGAGAATCTTCTCAGGATCAAAAAAGAATATGGTCCGCAGGCGGCAGCATTTTATGCGGGATATCCGAAATGGTACAGACCGGCACTTCTGCGGCTTGCCAATGCTTACGGGTCTCCGAATTACTGTACGGAATCCAGTACCTGTTTTCAGTCGGCGGCAATGGCATGGAGATCTATTTATGGAAATGACATCTGCTTTCCGGATCTGAAGCATGCACAGACGGTTCTCGTATGGAGTAACAATCTGTATCATTCCAATGTGGGAATGGCAAGACCTTATCAGTCGTTAAAAGCACGTGGGGCGAAGATCATAGCCGTAGATCCAAGAGAGACCGTAACGACACAGGCAGCGGATATCCACTTGAAACTTCTGCCGGGAACGGACGGAGCACTTGCGCTGTCTATGGCACGGGTGATCATAGAAGAAGGGCTGTATGATAAAGAATTTGTAGAAAAATATGTATATGGTTTTGAAGAGTACAAAGCGTATGTGAATCAATTTCCACCGGAAAAAGCAGAGAAAATCACCGGTGTAGATAAAGAACTGATCCGTGAGGCTGCCAGAATGTATGCGTCTAACGGTCCGGCTGGCATAATGTTTTCAGCGTCTCCAGTTGTACATAATATTAATGGAATGCAGAATTACCGGGCAGTGATGTGTCTGATCGCACTTACCGGCAACTATGATATCCCGGGTGGCAATCCGTCAAGACCGGGTCCGGTGTCTCCTTGCAATGAATATGGAAAAGTAAAACGGCTGGATACGATAGAAGCCATCGGTGAGAAAGATTTTCCGGCATGGTTTGATCTCCCGTGTGAGGAAGCGCAGTGTACAAGAATTGCAGATTATATTCTGAAGGAAGAACCATATCCGTTGAAAGCTGTGGTGGGATTCGGCCTGAACCACAGAATGTGGCCGGAGCCGGAGCATTTTCAGAAAGCATTAAAAGCGCTGGACTTTTATGTGAATGTAGATCTGTTTTTCTCGGATTCAAGCAAGATGGCAGACCTGGTTCTTCCGGCAGCGTCTGCCTTTGAACGAGATGTTGTGCTGAATGGACGGGGAGGAATGTTCTTCCTGTCAGAAAAAGCAATCGAACCGATCGGAGAGGCGAAGAATGATATTGAGATCATGATCGGCATGCTTCGTGCCATGCAGTTACATGATGAAGCATTGGAACATGGCTATGAGAAATATATGGAATATATTCTGGAGCCATCCGGTGTCACACTGGAGGAATTGCGGGCGCATCCGGAAGGGGTAAAAGGACGTGTGATCATTCCGCCGGCATTTAAGAAATATGAAAAAGAAGGCTTTCATACACCATCCGGTAAGGTGGAATTTGTATCACAGATACTCGAACGTTACAAAGACAGCCACGGATATTCCGGACTTCCGGAATACAGAGATTTCCGTGAGGTGTCAGGCATGGACAGGGAAGCATATCCACTGATTCTGAATACCGGTTCCAGAAAACCACAGCTTTTCCATGCAAGAACATACCGGGTACCGTGGCTTGCAGGACTTGAAAAGGCAACACTGGTAGAAATCCATCCGGAAGATGCGAAAAAGTATGGCATTGCAGATGGTGACATGGTGAGGGTATCTTCCCCGGTGGGAAGTATCTGCGGAATTGCGGCGGTTTACCTGAACAGCCAGCCGGGAATTGTACACGTCTATCATGGCAATGCAAAGGGTGAGGCAAATGATCTGATAGACAGAAATTATCTGGATCCAATTTCAGGATTCCCGGGATATAAAAGTTATTTCTGTAAAATCGAGAAAGAAAAAGGCGAGGTGAAGGCATGAGTTACCGATTAAAATTTGATCCGGATAAATGTGTCGGCTGTTATGCCTGTCATATAGCCTGTCTGGATGCACACCATGATGTGGAAGATGTAGATGCAAAGAGCCATCGGACGGTCAAAAAGGTAGTGAAAAATCAGTTTGAAAAGAATATCTGTCCGGGCTGTGATCACTGCGGTATCTGTATCAAAGCCTGTCCGGTGCAGGCAATTTACAAAGATCCGAAGACTGGATTTGTACTGACATACAAAGAAAAATGTATTGGATGTCATGCCTGCGAAAAGGTCTGCCCGAAAGACGTGATCCATTTTGACAAGGACGGAAAAATGGAAAAGTGTGACGGGTGTATTGAAAGAATCAGGGAAGGGCGGGAACCTGCCTGCGTCAGAGTCTGTTTTCCCGGTGCGATCACACTGGAATAAAGACGAATAGATAAAAAGGTGAGACTGATAAAAGTAAGAATAGATGAAACTGGATAAAGCTAAGTAAAGAGAGATAAGGATAAAGGCGTATGTTAAAAATCAAGGAATATGTGAAGGCAGAAAGTCTGGAACAGGCATATGAACTGAACCAGAAGAGGACGAACTGCATTCTGGGCGGCATGTTGTGGCTTAAGATGTCGAACCGGAATGTACAGAAAGCGATTGATCTGTCCGGACTTGGTCTGAATCAGATCGAAGAGACAGAAGAAGAATTCCGGATCGGATGTATGACGACACTCCGTGAACTGGAATGTCATGAAAGATTGAACCAGTGGTGTGAAGGCGCAGTAAAAGATGCGGTCAGTGATATTGTCGGCGTACAGTTCCGGAACCTTGCAACGATTGGTGGAAGTATATTCGGACGCTATGGATTTTCGGATGTACTGACGGTGTTTCTTGCAATGGACAGTTACGTAGAACTGTATAAAGGAGGGATTGTTCCATTACAGGAATTTGCGCAGATGAAAAGAGACAATGACATTTTAGTCAGAGTCATTGTAAAAAAGGATCAGAGAAATATGATCTATCTGGCACATAGAAATTCCAAGACAGATTTTCCGGTATTGACATGTGCGGTTTCAGTAAATGCTGAAAATGGATGCGTATGTATCGGTGCAAGACCGCAGAAGGCGGTCCGACTGGAACTGACAGAAGCAGTCAGAGAAAAAGTATGGAGCGGTGTCTGTACTGAAGAAGAGATGAAGAAAGAGGCAGAATGCATTGCTTCACAGGTGAAGACGGACAGTAATATGCGCGCCGGCAAAGAATACAGAAGCCGTCTGGCATATGTTCTGATCCGCAGGACATTGGAAGCACTGAATACAAAAGGAGGAGATCAGTAGGATATGAAAGTAAAGATTCTTTTAAATGGGACAATGAGAGAAGCGGAAATATCCAGCGATCAGCTTCTGATCGATTTTGTCAGAGATCATGGATGCTATAGTGTAAAACGTGGATGTGAGACGTCGAACTGCGGTCTGTGTACAGTGTTTGTAGATGATAAACCGGTATTATCCTGTTCGATGCTGACAGCCAGAGTCGACGGATGCAAGGTAGATACGTTAGAAGGACTTCAGGAAGAAGCAAAAGAATTCGGTGCATTTGTTGCAGATCAGGGTGCAGAACAGTGCGGTTTCTGCAATCCGGGAATGATCATGAATGCAATTGCCATGTTCCGCGAGAATCCGGAGCCGACAAGAGAAGAGATCAAGGCATATCTTGCAGGAAATCTTTGCAGATGTTCCGGATATGAAGGACAGCTTCGTGCAATGGAAGCATTTATCGAATACAGAAAGAAAGGAGAAAGATCATGAAAGCAGTCGGACAACCGATAAGAAAAAAAGACGCAATGGCACTGGTGACAGGAAAACCGGTATTCATGGATGATCTTGCTCCAAAGGACTGCCTGATCGTAAAGGTACTCCGAAGCCCGCATGCCAATGCGATCGTAAAATCAGTAAAGAAAGATGTGGCAAAAAGAGTGCCGGGGATTGAAGACGTTTACACATGGGAAGATGTGCCGCAGGAAAGATTTACAACAGCAGGACAGACCTACCCGGAGTTCAGCCCATATGACCGGCTGATCCTGGACCGGCATGTCAGATATGTGGGAGATCCGGTGGCAATCGTTGCAGGTGAGAATGAGGCATGTGTGGATAAAGCGTTAAAGATGCTGAAGGTGGAATACGAAGTGCTTCCGGCAGTTCTGGATTTTCATATGGCAAAAGATGGTGATGTTCTGGTACATCCGGAAGATAACTGGAAAGCACTCTGCAAGGTAGGCGCCGATAATAAGAGAAATCTCTGTGCAAGCGATTCTACGGAAGATGGAGATGTGGATGCAGTGCTGGCAGATTGTGATGAGGTCGTAGAAGGAACTTATCACGTCAGGGCTGCGCAGCAGGCTATGATGGAGACATTCCGTACCACTTGCTTTATGGATGCTTATGGAAGACTGAATATTTTAAGTTCCACGCAGATCGTATATCATGTAAGACGAATCATTTCCAATGCACTTGGAATTCCGAAATCCAGGATCCGTGTCAGTAAGCCAAGGATCGGAGGAGGATTTGGTGCAAAACAGTCGGTTGTGGCTGAATTATTCCCAGCATTTGTTACATGGAAGACCGGGAAAGCATCGAAGATGATCTTTACGAGAGAAGAATCACAGATTGCATCGTCTCCAAGACATGAGATGGAAGTTCATGTACGTCTTGGTGCATCCAGAGAAGGAAAAATCCGTGCGATTGATGTGTATACACTGTCAAATACAGGGGCATATGGAGATCACGGCCCGACAACAGTCGGATTATCAGGACACAAATCCATTCCTTTATATAGTTCTGCAGAAGCACACCGTTTTGCATACGATGTTGTCTATACAAATCACATGGCAGCAGGAGCGTACCGCGGATATGGAGCAACACAGGGAATCTTTGCGGTGGAATCTGCGGTAAATGAGATGGCGCAGAGACTTCATATGGATCCTGTGGAGATTCGTCTTAAGAACATGGTAAGAGAAGGCGACGTTATGCCGGCATATTACGGTGAGACGGCGAAGAGCTGTGCACTTGACCGTTGCCTTGAACGGACTGCGGAGCTGATCGGATGGAAAGATAAATATCCATACAAAGATATGGGAAACGGCAAAGTCAGAAGTGTGGGAATCGCAATGGCTATGCAGGGTTCCGGAATCTCCGGTGTCGATGTAGGATCTGCAACCATTAAGATGAATGATGATGGATTCTATACTCTGATGATCGCAGCGGCAGATATGGGTACCGGATGTGATACGATCCTTGCACAGATGGCGGCAGAATGCCTGGATTGTCCGGTGGAAAATATAGAAGTCCTCGGAGCAGATACGGATTCGTCTCCATACGATTCAGGATCTTATGCGTCAAGTACGACATATGTAACCGGAAAAGCGGTAGAAAAAGCCTGCCAGAAACTGATCGCCAGAATTCTTGAGATTGCATCCGGTATGCTGGATGCACCGGTGGAAGAACTGGAATTTGCAAGCGATCGTGTAGAATGGCCAAAAGCACGGAAGTCTGTATCACTGATAGATATTGGTACGAAATCAATGTGTGGAAATGGCTGTGCACTGGAAGCGACAGAAAGTAACAGTTCACCGACATCACCGCCGCCATTCATGGCAGGAGCTGTGGAGATTGAACTGGACAAAGAGACCGGTCATGTGGAGATATTGGATTATAAAGCGGTTGTGGACTGCGGAACAGTAGTGAATCCAAATCTTGCAAGAGTACAGACCGAAGGTGGTCTGGTACAGGGAATTGGCATGACGCTTTATGAGAACATCCAGTACAATGACAAAGGAACCATGTTGAATAATTCTTTCATGCAGTACAAGATCCCGTCCAGAAGAGATATGGGAAACATCCAGGTGGAATTTGAAAGCAGTTTTGAGCCGACGGGACCGTTCGGAGCAAAATCCATTGGAGAAATCGTAATTAATACTCCTGCACCGGCACTTGCACATGCAATTGCCAATGCGACAGGAATCTGGTTTAAGGAACTTCCGATTACCAGTGAGCAGATCGCAATGGGAGTTTTTGAGAAGGAAGATATAAAATAGATCATATATTAAAAAATATATGTATAAATGACTTGCAATCAGAACGAAAAGTCATTACAATATGGGGTAACGTTTAGAAAAATATGTGGAGGCCGCTAAGATGCAGTTATTAAAAGACAGAATCCGCAAGGATGGAAAGATAAAAGAAGGCAACGTCTTAAAGGTGGACAGCTTTCTCAATCATCAGATGGATGTAAAGTTATTTCAGGAAATCGGGAAGGAATTCAAGAGAAGATTTGAAGGTGAGGAGATTACGAAGATTCTTACGATCGAAGCTTCTGGGATCGGAATCGCATGTGTTGCGGCTGAAGTATTTGATGTACCGGTTGTATTTGCAAAGAAGACACAGACAAAGAATATTGCAGGGGATGTATATACAACAAAGGTAGAATCATTCACACACGGAAGAGTTTATGATATTATCGTTTCCAGAGAATTTCTTGGAAAAGGAGATAAGGTTCTTCTGATTGATGATTTCCTTGCTAACGGGAAAGCACTGGAGGGACTGGCAGAACTGGTTAAAAAGTCAGGAGCCGAGCTGGTCGGAGCTGGTGTTGTGATCGAGAAAGGATTTCAGGTTGGTGGAGATATCATCCGCTCCAAAGGAATTCATCTGGAGTCGCTGGCAATCGTAGAAAGTATGGATGAGAAGACAGGGGAAGTCGTTTTCCGTAATTAACAGCTAAAATTCAAAGGATTTTTTAAGGGAATGTGAGGGTTTCATATTCCCTTTTTTTTATTCCTATGATATACTTTATGATAAGTATGTGAATGCATAAAGAGAACTTATAGTAAGGAGTAAGAACTTATGAAAAGAGTATTGTTAAAACTCAGCGGGGAAGCTCTCGCAGGCGATAAAAAGACAGGATTTGATGAAGCTACCTGTATGGGTGTTGCAAAACAGGTAAAGCAGCTTGTAGATGATGGGGTACAGGTTGCGATTGTAACAGGTGGTGGTAACTTCTGGAGAGGAAGAACCAGCGAGACGATAGACCGTGTTAAAGCAGACCAGATCGGGATGCTGGCAACAGTTATGAACTGTATTTATGTATCTGATATTTTCCGTTATGCAGGAATGAAGACAGAAGTATTTACACCATTTGTGTGTGGCGCATTTACTACATTGTTTTCTAAAGATGCGGCAGTAGAAGCATTGAATGAAGGAAAAGTTGTGTTCTTCGCAGGCGGAACAGGACATCCATACTTCTCGACAGATACTGGTGCGGTTTTAAGAGCAATTGAGATTGAAGCAGATGCTATGCTTCTTGCAAAAGCAATTGACGGAATTTACGACAGCGATCCGAAGGTTAATCCGGAAGCAAAGAAATATGACGAGATTTCTATTCAGGAAATTATTGATAAGAAGCTGATGGCTGTAGACCTGACAGCATCTATTATGTGTCTAGAGAATAAGATGCCGATGCTGGTATTCGGACTGAATGAAGAGAACAGCATTGTTGAGACGATGAAGGGAACATTTACAGGAACAAAAGTAACAGTATAAGTATTATTATGGATTATTGCGATAAAAGGAGATCACGCTATGAATGAAAGATTAAAAACATTTGAGGAAAAGATGAAAAAAACAATTGGAAATCTGGACGGAGAACTTTCAGCAATCCGTGCAGGACGTGCGAATCCAAATGTGTTAAATAAAATTGTAGTAGACTATTATGGAACACCGACACCAATCCAGCAGGTGGCTAACGTATCTGTACCGGAAGCGCGTATGATCCAGATCCAGCCATGGGAGAAAAGCATGGTAAGAGAGATCGAGAAAGCAATTATGACTTCTGATCTCGGAATCAATCCTACCAATGACGGAACAACTGTACGTCTTCTCTTCCCGGAACTTACAGAGGATCGTAGAAAAGAACTGGTTAAAGATGTTAAGAAAAAAGGGGAAGCTGCAAAAGTTGCAATCCGTAACATCCGTCGTGACGGAATTGATGCAGCTAAGAAATTAAAAGGAACAGATGTCTCAGAAGATGAGATCAAGGACATGGAAGATGATCTGCAGAAACTGACAGATAAATATGTAAAAGAAGTGGATAAAGCTGTAGAATCAAAATCAAAAGAGGTTATGACAGTATAAGATCTGCAGCAGATAAAATGGGATAGAATAAGAAGGGGATAAGATCCAGAGAATCTGGAACTGTCCCCTCTGTTCTTGTATGACTGAAGAGCACTGAAAAAGTTTTGCGATTACATAAGTTCTAATGTGTTAGTAGGAGGAAATAATCATATGAATGTACCAAAGCATGTTGCAATCATATTGGATGGAAATGGTCGTTGGGCTAAGGCAAAGGGAATGCCCCGGAATTATGGTCACGCACAGGGCAGTAAGAATGTAGAGCGTATCTGTGAGGAAGCATGGAGAATGGGGATTAAGTACTTGACTGTCTATGCATTTTCTACAGAAAACTGGAACCGTCCGGATGATGAAGTCAATGCATTGATGAAGCTTTTACGTAATTATATGAAGACATGTCTGAAGACAGCAGCAAAGAATGATATGAAAGTCCGTGTGATTGGAGATATAACCAGACTGGATGAAGATATTCAGAAGAGAATTCTGGAACTGGAAGAGGCAACGAAGAATAATGGCGGTCTGAATTTCCAGATTGCGATCAATTATGGAAGCCGTGATGAGATGGTCCGTGCAATCCGGAAGCTTGCAAAGGATTGTATAGATGGAAAAGTGAATCCGGAAGAGATTGAAGAACAGACATTTGAACAATATCTGGATACAAAGGGAATTCCGGATCCTGATCTGATGATCCGCACAAGCGGGGAACTCAGACTTTCCAACTATCTGTTATGGCAGCTGGCATATACAGAGTTTTATTTTACAGATGTTCCATGGCCGGATTTCAGAAAAGAAGAACTGGAAAAGGCGATTGAACAGTATAATCATCGCGACAGACGTTACGGCGGTGTGAAGGAGGAAGAAGAACAGAATGTTTAAGACAAGATTATTAAGTGGGATTGTTCTGGTCATTATCTTAATAGCAACAGTTGGAACCGGTGGCGGATTGTTGTTCGGTTTTCTGGCACTGATCAGTCTGATCGGATTGTCAGAACTTTATAAAGTTGTGGATGTGCAGAGCAAGATATTAGGTTTTACCGGTTATCTGGCAGCCGTTGTATATTACGGAATCTTATATACCGGACAGATGCAGTATGTGACATTTCTTACAATTGTATTTCTGGTCGTACTGATGGCGGTATATGTATTCTCATTTCCGGTATTTAAAGCAGAGCAGGTGATGACGGTATTCTTTGGTGTATTTTATGTTGCAGTGATGCTGTCTTATGTATACCAGACAAGAATGCTGGATGACGGAGCTGTTGCAGTATGGCTTATCTTTTTGAGTTCCTGGGGATGCGACACTTGCGCGTACTGCGTAGGTATGCTTCTTGGAAAGCATAAGATGGCACCGAAGTTAAGCCCAAAGAAATCTGTAGAAGGTGGAATCGGTGGAATCGTAGGAGCAGCTCTTCTTGGGGCAATCTTTGCTCTTGCAGCGAATAAGATTACAGGAGCAGGTGTGAATCCGGGACAGTATGCAATTATCTGTGGAGTTGGAGGAATGATCTCACAGATTGGTGATCTTGCAGCTTCTGCGATCAAACGTAATCATGACATCAAAGATTATGGAAAACTGATTCCGGGACATGGCGGAATTCTTGACAGATTTGACAGTGTTATCTTTACGGCGCCGATCATTTATTATCTTGCAACATTTCTTGCAGGCAGATTGTAGGAGGTTCATATGAAAAAGATAGCAATTTTAGGTTCCACTGGTTCTATCGGGACACAGACGCTGGAAGTGGTCAGAGAGAACGGCGATATTGAAGTGCTTGGACTGGCAGCCGGAAGTAATATTAAGATGCTGGAAGAACAGATCCGTGAATTCCATCCGCAGATCGTGGCTGTATGGTCAGAAGAAAAAGCAGAGGAATTACGTGTGAATGTAGCAGATACGGACACGCAGATCGTGGCAGGCATGGATGGACTTCTGGAAGTCGCAACCATGAATGATACAGAGATTCTTGTGACAGCGGTTGTCGGTATGATCGGTATCCGTCCTACAATTGAAGCAATCAAGGCAGGAAAAGATATTGCGCTTGCCAATAAAGAGACGTTGGTAACGGCAGGACATATCATTATGCCGCTGGCAAAAAAGATGGGAGTATCGATTCTCCCGGTAGACAGTGAGCATAGCGCCATTTTCCAGTCATTACAGGGCAATCGTCACGGGGCAGTTCATAAGATTCTTCTGACCGCATCCGGCGGTCCGTTCCGTGGGAAAAAATCAGAAGAACTGATGGAAATCAAGGTGGAAGATGCATTGAAGCATCCAAACTGGTCAATGGGACGTAAGATCACAATTGATTCCTCTACAATGGTCAACAAAGGTCTCGAAGTCATCGAAGCCAAATGGTTATTTGATGTAGATGTGGATCGGGTGCAGGTTGTAGTACAGCCACAGAGTATTATTCATTCTATGGTAGAGTATGTAGATGGTGCGATCATTGCAGAGCTTGGAACACCGGATATGAAGCTTCCAATCCAGTATGCATTATATTATCCGGAGAGAAGATTCCTCCCGGGGGACAGAGTAGACTTCTGGACATTGGGAAAACTGGAATTTGAGAAGCCGGATACAGATACATTCTATGGACTGGAGCTTGCATACGAAGCAGGAAGAAAGGGCGGAAGCCTTCCGACTGTATTCAATGCAGCAAATGAACTTGCGGTAAGCAAGTTCCTGAACAGAGAAATCAAGTATCTGGAGATCACGGAGATCATCGAAGACTGTATGAAGGCACACAAAAATATTGAAAATCCAACATTGGAACAGATTCTGGAGACAGAAGCAGCGACCTATGAAAGAATCAACAGCAGGAGGTAATTAGAAATTTGGGAATTATATTAGCAATCTTGTTATTCAGCTTCATCGTATTTTTTCATGAGCTGGGGCATTTCTTACTGGCGAAGAAAAATGGAATTGATGTAGATGAGTTTGCTATAGGAATGGGACCGGCAATTTATTCAAAAGAATATAAAGGGACCAGATACGCCGTACGTATCCTTCCAATCGGAGGGTTCTGTGCGATGGGGGAAGATGAAGAGGCGAATGATTCGCCGAATAACTTTAATAATAAATCCGTATGGGCGCGAATCTCAGTCATAGCAGCAGGGCCTGTGTTTAACTTTATTCTGGCTTTTATCTTTGCAGTGATCATAACGGCAATGGTTGGTTACGATAAGCCGGTAATCGGGGCAGTGGAATCCGGATATCCGGCAGCAGAAGCTGGTTTGAAAAAAGGTGACGAGATCGTGCAGATGGGGAATAAAAAGATCCACATTTTCCGTGAAGTCAGTTTTTATAATCAGTTTCACTCTGATGAAGACGTGGTTGTCACTGTGCTGAGAAACGGAAAAGAAAAGACCGTTACACTGACTCCGAAGATGGACAAAGAACTGGGATATAAGAGACTCGGAATCGGCAGTTCCGGTTATACCAAAGCCAATGCACTGACGGCGGTCAAATATGGCGGCTATGAAGTGAAATTCTGGATCTGCACGACACTGGACAGTCTGAAGATGTTAGTGACCAGACAGATCGGAGTGAACGAACTTTCCGGACCGGTCGGAATTGTTAATACGGTAGATACCACCTATAAGCAGAGCCGTTCCTATGGTCTGTTTGTCGTCATTGTAGAGATGCTGAATCTGGCAATTCTGCTGTCGGCGAACCTTGGTGTGATGAACCTTCTGCCGCTTCCGGCACTGGATGGGGGACGACTGGTGTTCCTGATCATCGAAGCAATCAGAGGAAAGCGTGTGCCGCCGGAGAAAGAAGGGTATGTACATTTCGCAGGGATCGTGCTGTTGATGGCGCTTATGGTGTTTGTGCTGTTTAATGATGTGCATCGGATATTCTTTGGGGGATAGAAGAAATCATTATTGATGATCTTAAGATTTGCGTTGCAGATTTGGTGAAATAATTACTATTATTTTTATAATTTTGTTTTTAAATCGGAAAGAAATCAAAAAGGAGATCTTTCCGATTTTCTGTGCGCTTGGCTGCACATGTCGCAGTAAAATATATAGTTGGGAAAATGACAGATGAAGACTTATTGCATCAATTAAAAGCTGCAAGTGAAAATCACTGCCTTTTTTATGAACAGGTATCTGGTGAATGGATTGACGGAGCAGAAAGGAAGAAAAATGAGAAAAGCGATTGTATACACATCTGTGCATCATGGAAATACGGAAAAATTAGTAAAAAGGATAGCAGAAGAATGTCAGGTAGATTTGATAGATGCTATAAAACAAATGAACGCAGATTTAAATGATTATGATATGATTGGGTTCGCATCAGGAATCTATTATTCAAAATTCCACCAGTCAATATTAAAATTTTCTGAGGAGAATTTATCAGCCGACAAAAAGGTATTTCTGATCTGTACTTATGGTGGAAGTGCAAATTTTAAATCTATAGAACAGATTTTGAATAAAAAACATGCCAGTGTGGTTGGAAAATTTGGCTGTAAAGGGTATGACACATTCGGTCCATTTAAACTGGTTGGTGGTATTGCTAAAGGGCATCCAGATGAAGAGGATATGAAAAATGCAGTGGACTTCGTAAAAGGATTACACTAATTGAAAAATTCAGATTATATAATCAAAAGGCATGCGAAAAATGAATGGACATTTTTTTCATGCCTTTTTAAAGCATTAGGTGACGTAGAACTCAAAGTTAGCATTTTCCCATGTGGGGAAAATGGTTGTCAGTTCAATTCCGCAATCCGCGATACCCCCACATATATCTCCGATATCTTATACCAGGTCGTATAATCCACTTCTCCGGTCTGAGGCAGTCCAAAGACTTTTTGAAATACCCGGACAGCTTCGGCAGTTGCCGGTCCATAGATACCGTCAGCAGTGATCTTTGGAATAGCCGGATAAGCACCTGCAATCACATTTAACTGCTCCTGCATCTGCCGGACTTTGTTGCCGGATGAGCCAATCTTCAGAGTATAACCAGGCCAGGAGGACGGAATGCCGGAGATGGCTTCGGCGGTGTTGATGTACATGTCATCACCATAATAATAGCGTAGGATTTCGATAGGGGAGTAGCCCTGATCGCCTAATGATTTGGATCCCCATTGTGTCAACCAAATTGTCATAACCTATAAAGTACACGCAAACTCTTGATTTTACTGGGTTTGCGGGCATTTTACCTGTATAAGAAAAAGTAGATTTTGAGAGAATCGTTTTTGCGATCGTAGATAATCTTGTCGATGATCTGCTTCAGGGCTTCGTTCTTTTGCACGTATGTATAATTGTTGGAGATGAGAATATCATACACACTCCGTACCTTCTGCAGCATAGCATCCGCCGGATCCTGATCAGATTTATGCGCTGCCTTTTTCAAATCCTTTAATTGTTGTTCTAAGGATTCACGTTCTTTCTGAATGATAGCTTTATTCGCTTTATATTCTTCCAGTGTATCAATCCCTTCCCGGTAGGAGGCTTTTATTCGTTCCTCTTTGCCGGTTAAACTTTCCAATTGTTCTGTTATAGCCTTGCGCTCATCAAACTGCTCTGTCGGCTGATATTCACGCAATTCATAGACAATATCTTTGGTATCCAATACTTCTTTGATACTGGCCAGAACTTCCTTTTCAAGGACCAGTGAGCTGATGCCGTTCGGTTTTTTGCATTTTCCTTTGCTATATCCGTAGCAGGAGAAGTAAGAATATTTTTCCTCATTGACTCGTTTCATAGTGGTTGAGGTTAAGGTGCGTCCGCAATCCGGGCATTTCAGCAGTCCGGAGAGCCAGTGCTTATAAGTGGAAGAGGGGCGCTTGCCGACCGGCTTGTAGGTGGCTTTAAATCGTTCCTGTGCCGATTCAAACAATTCCTTTGATATAATAGCCGGCTGTTGCCCTTCTGTAACAATCCATTCGTCCTTATCTTTGATACGATTGGTGCTGTTCTCTGTCCGGTTCCACCGGATCATGCCACAATAGGAAGGGTTTTGAATGATGTATTCGACAGATCTTCGCTCAAATGGCTTTCCGTGCGAAGTCTTGAGTCCTAAAGAATTTAGGTATCTGGCGATATCAAAGAAGCTCATGCCTTCATTTGTGTATTTTTCGAATATAGTCCGAACAATCTTTGCTTCTTCCGGAACAATCACCGGCGGCTTGCCATGCTCCACAACTTTGTAGCCAAGCGGCGGACGTGCCTGGTATGCTCCGCGGAGTGCATTTTCTTTCATTCCACGATGCACTTCACCGGATAACCGGATAGAGTAATATTCATCCATCCACTCGATTATACGCTCGATCAGGCTGCCAAAAGGATTGTCGGAGAGTGGCTCGGACACACTCAAGACATCTACATTGTGTTGTTTCTTTAGCAGAGATTTGTATACTATACTTTCTTCCTGATTCCGGGCAAATCGTGAAAACTTCCATACCAGGATCAGATCGACTGGATGGTCATCACCTTTGGCCAGTCCGATCATCTCCTGAAAGCCGGGACGCTTGTTGGCTTTCCTTCCGGAGATACCTAGGTCCGTGAAGATCTTCAGGATTACAATATTGTTCTTGGCTGCATAGTCCCGGAGGAGATGCTCCTGGGAGTCCGGGGAGATCTCTTCCTGATCGTGTGTGGATACACGGATGTAGCCGTATGCATATTTTACGCTCATTGCATCACCTTCCTGTAATTATATGTGCGATGTCGCACAAAAATGGGTACAAAAATAACACCTATACGGTGCTGGATTTTTGTGATACAATATTCTTGTTCAGGGAATGTTATATCGTGCCTTGGCACTGTATAGTATTCAATAAGCCGTTTCTGTTGGTAGCAGGGACGGTTTTATTAATTATTCATTTAAATGTGGTGGACAACATTTTTTACAAGGAACATATCCTAAATCTATAGCATGATTAAAGGGAATTTTCTGGCAATTAATAGACCCGCTACAATGAGGATTAGTGTGGTATTTTTGCGTTTTCCGATTAATCCAAATATAATTTTTCACCTCTATATGTATGCCAAGTGCTTGCTCTAATCGACTAATATCATCTGGGTAAGAATGACAATATTCATTAAGTGAATTATTAATAGCACCTTGTAATCGGGTGTATGGTTGTTTGAACCGAAAACAATTAAGTGCAAATAATAACCGAGAAATTCCATTATACGCAGTTGCTTTATCAGCACGTAAATGTTGCTTGGCGGAGAAATTATATACTCGACCACCGTGTGCAGCTAAGTTTCGGTATTCTAAACATAGAAAAAGAGTATCGGAGAGCAGGTCCTTGTAGTATTCTTCGTTTTCATCAGATACTATGTCTCCGTATAATTCTCGAATTAAAATGTCACGTTGCTTCTTTTTTAGAAATCTTATATAATTGACCAACGTACCAAAGTATGCACCTTTGAGGAGTATCCACGGAGGTACATATCCATATTTATTCCTATAGTATTGAATAGGTTCTTTGTTGGATTTTTCAGCTAAATCAAACAGTGTTTTTAAAATTCTATCTCTTCTAAAATAAGAATCAGAAACTTTTTTGTCTCGGTAATTATTTTTCTTTAAATATTGATGATGATCTATACCGAAATCTTTACCTACAATATTAGCAACAACTGCACGAAGATGTTCTTCGATGTCTATCATAGAAAGTAGAACAGCATTGCGTAGATTGTGATCTAAAGTAAATAATGCAAAAATCTGTTCAAATGTTACGCCGGGATTATATACTTTTTCGCCGTATAAACGGGTAATGTAAGGATCTCGGTAACCATTGATAATATTATAATAACCATAAGTAGATAATTTTGCCATTGCAGCAGATTCGTCGATAATAGTGAGTTGTTGTTTTTTTAGTTTTTCAATTTGTTCTTCTACTGTAGTATATACATAATCGTTCATGTGCAACTCCTTTGTATACAAAAAGAGCCCGAGAAAAAATCTCGAGGCTCTTCTTGTGACCGGATACCAGCCATTTCACTAAACAGTGATATTATATCATATGTAAAAATGATGTCAAGTATTCCTCGAAAAAAATTATAAAATTGTTATAAGCCATTTTGTGTAGGGTCTAATTTATCTTTCCCAATTGTTAAACGGGAAATATCTAGTTAAATGGAAGTCCTTCATCTATTGAATCTGGGATATCCATAAATCCGCTAGCAGTCTCGTTATAGTCCCATTCTTTTAAAAATCCTGCATTGTAAAATGTAGAATAACTTCCACAAATAGGACAGAAGCGAGCATTGGAAGGTAAAGGTTCGTTATAATAACAGTCATTATTGGAACATTTATTCACAAGATTTTCCCCACAAATTTGACAAAAATTCCCTTCTACATCAGTTTCTTCGTTTGAACAGTTTGGACATTCTGTTAATTTTCCATTTTCGTGAGTGTCTAATTTTGGATAAATCATATTTCCATCTCCCCATTTTAGTGTATTTTTACCGCCGCATATTGGGCAATAATTATAAGTTTTAAAAAATTGAGCATTACATACAATGCATTTACGTTTATTCATAAAACGTCGGTATACAAGCATCATTTTTTGTGACAAATTTAATCCAGTTATCAATTTGGCATCCGTATCTATTAAGTCGATTCGTGTTTCAGCAGCAGCGACAGAGAGGCCAAAAGTATAGGCAACATTGCTTACGGATTTATTTTTTAATGTCAGAAACATTGAGACTGGAGACAAAACATTTCTAGCAAAAGCATTTGCTTCGTTTTCCAATACACGACATTCTTGTTTTGTCAAAGATGAGGCGATTTTATCATTGCGTAACATTTCTGTTTTCTCAAAATCTACCAAGTGATTCAAATATATGTGTCCGAGTTCGTGCATTAATGTAAAACGAATGCGCGTAATTGGTTTAGAATCATTGTATGCAATTGAATAATAATCATTTTCTAATATCGTTTTACCATCTGAACTTCTTAGGCAGGTACATACTTTGTCTATAGAACAATCGAATTCATCTGCCAATTCAGAATATTTCATAAGACCGTATTTTTCCTTTTTAATTATTTCAAATGGATCAACGGGAAAAGAATGTATTGAATATTGATCTAAAAATTCACATGCTTTTTTTAAGCAATAATCATATCTTGCATAATTTAGAATATTCAATCTTCATTTGCCTTCCTTCCCTTTTTCGCAAGAGAGTGAATCATATTTATTGCTAATTCTTGGTCGGAATCGGATAAATCCATTAGATCTCGAGCAGCCGATCTAATATTTAGTGGAAACTCGAATTCTTTTGAATGATTCATAATTTCCCCTGCTTTTTCATTTGGTGTGGACTCCCATCCCATTAAGTCGGCTGGGGTTGTTTCCAGTACTTTTGCAAGAGGTTCGAGTACGGTAATCGGAAGTTCCTTTATATCATCTTTTTCATATCTATAAATTGTAGCTCTATTTTTATTAAGTCTTTCTGCTACTTCATCAACGCTGAGATTCAGTTCTATTCTTCTATTTTTGATTCTCTGACCTATTGTCATTTTCATCACCATCCTTCTAAATGTATTATAACTCGTAAATCGCATATATGCAATAAATAGTTGCACAATGTGCGAAAAAAGTATTGACTTATGAAAGACGGTGATGTAATATACAATTAGTCGCATGATATGCGAAAAATAAGGAGGTGAAAAAATGGTAAATGTAAATAAGTTAAAAGCAAAAATGGTGGAGCTTGGCGTAAACGTTGATGAGCTTTCAGGAAGAATTGGAATGGATAGAGCAACGTTTTATCGCAGACTTTCCGCTAATGGGCAGACGTTCCTTATTAAAGAAGCCGATGCTATTAGCAAAGAACTTGGAATGACAAGAGAAGAAGTGAATGAAATTTTTTTTAGTCAATTTGTCGCATGAAATGCGAAAAAAGGAGAGCTATATGAATGAAGTGAAAATTTACAATTCAGAAGAGTTCGGTAATATCCGAACAGTAACTATTGATAATGAACCGTGGTTTGTTGGAAAAGATGTTGCGACAGCTCTTGGCTACGCAGACACATTCGGGGCATTGAAAAAGCATATTATGGACGAAGACAAGCTGGTCTGCCAAATTGACAGTGCAGGTCAAAAGAGAGATGTGACCGTAATCAACGAATCTGGCTTATATGCATTAATCTTTGGAAGTAAGTTAGAGTCAGCCAGGAGATTTAAGCACTGGGTAACAAGCGAAGTGCTTCCGGCAATTAGAAAGACAGGTTCTTATCAGATGTCAAAGCCAGAAGGGAAAGAGCTATTGGCAATGGCGGTACTGGAAGCACAGAAAACTATTGAACAGCAGAGTAATGAAATCGAGCGAATGAAACCTAAGGAAATATTTGCAGATGCGGTATCTACGAGCCATACATCCATTTTGATCGGAGACCTTGCGAAGCTACTGAAACAGAACGGTGTTGAGACAGGGCAGAAGAGACTCTTTGAATGGCTTAGAGAGAATAGCTACTTAATTAAAAGAAAAGGTGCTGATTGGAATATGCCAACTCAGAAAGCAATGGAGCTTGGATTATTTGAAGTTAAGGAAAGTACAGTGAATAATCCGGATGGTTCAGTCAGAATCAATAAGACAACCAAAGTGACAGGCAAAGGTCAGCAGTATTTTATCAACAAATTTTTAGCATAGGAGAATAGCCAATGAGATTATCAGAGTTAACGAATGAAATGCTTAGCGCTTACAAGTATCCAAATCTTATGGCAGAGGTAAAGGAGTTAACTTGTTCTATCTGTACGATTGCTGAACATATGGGGTTAGGAAGATATCGTAAAGAAGATGATTTGAAAGTGTGGAGTAAATTAACTGGGAGAGAAGAGATTCTTTGCGATGAAGCATTTGGTTTAGCTAGATTGTTTAATACAGGGATTGAATATTTATTTAGCCATGAATTAAATATCATTGATGGACAAACGGCGGCATATTGGAGATGGTTTGACTTTCATTCGGAAGCGCAAAGAGAGTCGGAGATATTTAAAGCAAGAAGTGAAATAATGAATGAATTGAAAGCAAAGCCATATTTATTAAAACTTATGAAAGAACTTGTTACATTAAACCGAGACCAATTACAAGAATTTATTGATTTAACAAAAAAAGATAAAAGAGAACCGCAACAAGTACAAACCATAATACATAACCTATAAAGAGGTGATGCAGTTTTGAAACATATATTTATTTTAAGACTTATACGAAAAGAAGATGGAAGTCTTATTTCTGAAAGAGATATGGATACTATGGCGGAAAAAGATAAGGATGAAGCTGTGAATGAGTTAAACGGGAATTCTGTTGGATATTTAGGATACCAGAAGTAGAAAACCGCTTAGGCGGTAGAAGGGAGGACAAGCATGAAAAGGAGAGGACCAAGAACAAAATGGCAGAGAATCATCAGAGAAACGGTGTTTGAGATCCTGATCGGCGCCGCAATCGGACTTGCATTTGATGCAATGTTATTTATCTGGTTGCTTGTAAGGTGAAGGAGGTGAGGACATTGCAAGGAGAAATCAAAAAAGAGCACCCGTATAAGCCGGCAAGCTTTGGGCGCTCAAGAAATTAGTCAACTATATTATATGAGAAGAAAGGGAATTAGTCAAATGGCAGAAGAAAAGAAATATGAAATTACAGAGACAGAATTGAAAATGTACATTGGTTTAGCGATGGCAGATACAATTCCTGAAGGTGCTGCAAGGGAAGAAGAGGAGAAACTCAGCGGATTTGCGGCGGGTTTATGTAAAAGAATAACGAGCCACCTGAATGGTTCGGAACCTTTTTCTGAGACAGAACTCGAGGCATATCGTGCTGTGACCCGTATCTTTGATGTTGTACAGACCTTGGCAGAAGTAGTTGCCAGAAATACGGAGGAATAGAGAATGTATTACAACGAATGTCCGTTATGCGGGGCAAATTTAGATCCTGGAGAACCATGTGACTGCCAGGAGGAAAAGAAAAGTAAAAAGAAACTGCAGTTAAAGAACCAGAGCGAACACCGGAATAGAGCATTGCAGCTTTGTGCGGAAGTAGGGTATCAGATATGAATGATATTTTTAAGGCTTATGATTTCAAAAATGAACAACAGTGGTTAAAAGGCAGAATGAACGGGATCGGTGGCAGCGATGCAAGTGCTGTAGTCGGGATGAATCCATACAAAAGTAATATTGATCTGTTTGAAGAAAAGATTGGCAGGGTAATACCGAAAGACATTTCGGACAAGCCGTGTGTGATTTATGGAAAGAAAGCAGAAGAATACATCCGGGAATTATTTAAACTGGATTATCCGGAATATCAGGTGGAACATCATGAATTCCGGATTCTGCAGAGTAAGGACCATCCGTTCATGCAGGCGTCTCTTGATGGCGAGCTGACCGATCGGGAAGGTCGCAAGGGAATCTTAGAGATTAAAACTACAAATATCCTGCAGTCCATGCAGTACGAAAAATGGAAGGACCGGATTCCAGATAATTATTACATACAGGTACTGCATTATCTTTTGGTAACCGGTTGGCAGTTCGTAGTTCTGAGAGCGCATTTGAATACCGACTGGGGTAATGAAAAGCGTACAACAGTCAAACATTACTTCATCGAAAGAAGTGATGTGGAAGATGATCTTATAATGCTGCAGCAGGAAGAAGAAAAATTTTGGAGATATGTGGAGAGCGGGAGAAAGCCTCCACTGATTCTCCCGGAAATATAGGAGGTATTTTATGTTGGAGTTAAAAATCTTCAGTCCACAGGAGAATGGATTTGTACCAGAAATCAAGTGGAACAATGAGGAACTGAAGGTAGCAATTGCCGAGAAGATGAAAGAGTACAACGGATTGGTCTTTACAGAAGAGACTATTTCCGAGGGAAAGAAAGACAGGGCAAACTTAAATAAGCTTCGCGGGGCAATTGATGATGAGCGGAAACGTGTTAAAAAGCTGTGCATGGAGCCATGCAATAGATTTGAAAAAGAAGTAAAAGAAGTTCTTGCGCTGGTTGATGAACAGATTAATGCAATTGATGTTCAGATTAAAGAAGTCGAGCAGATCAAGAGAGAGGAAAAGCGGAAGGCAGTCCAGGAACTATTTGAATCTATCGGCTTCCAGAAGTTTGTGACACTTGAAATGATCTGGGACGAGAAGTGGCTGAATGCATCAGTAGCGCTGTCGAAAGTAGAAAACCAGATGAAAGAAACGATGTATAGAATCGGTGAGGAAGTTGGGACAATCAGCAGATTGCCGGAATTCAGCTTCGAAGCAATGGAAGTCTATAAGAAAACACTGGATCTTACGCAGGCAATCAAGAAAGGACAGGAGCTGGCCGACATTCAGAAGAGAAAGGAAGAAGCGCTTGCCAGACAGAAAGCTGAGGAAGAGAGAAGAAAAGCAGAGGAAGCTGCTGCAGGAAAAGAGTCAGAGAATCCGGAAGAAGCTGCGGATACTCATGATGCGCCTAAAAAAGCCGAGGAGAATGACTATACAAGAGTTGTTTCAGAACCGGTTATGAGAATAGATTTCCGTGTATGGGGAACGAAAGAACAGATTCTGGCATTACGTGATTACATGAAACAGAACAATTTAAAATTTGGAAAGGTGGAATAAAGTATGGCAGTAAATAACAGTTTGGCGAAAAAGCCGGCAAAAATGGGATTAACGGCATATCTGTCACAGGATGCTGTTAAGAAACAGATTAATAATGTGGTAGGTGGAAAGAACGGGACAAGATTTATTTCAAGTATTGTGTCTGCAGCCCAGGCAACACCGGCATTACAGGAATGTACGAATCCGAGTATCTTGTCTGCAGCACTTTTGGGAGAGGCGTTGAATCTTTCCCCTTCTCCGCAGCTGGGACAGTTTTATATGGTTCCGTTCGACAATAGGAAGAAAGGCTGTAAAGAAGCACAGTTCCAACTTGGATATAAAGGCTATATTCAGCTGGCGGAGCGTTCTGGATATTACAAAAAACTGAATGTGCTTGCTATTAAGGAAGGGGAACTGATCCGATACGATCCACTTGATGAAGAAATTGAAGTAGAGCTGATTGATGATGATGTGATCCGTGAAGAGACTCCGGCGATGGGATATTATGCCATGTTTGAATATGAAAATGGATTTCGGAAAACAATGTACTGGTCCAAAAAGAAAATGATGGCACATGCGGAAAAATATTCACCTGCATTCGGCAGAAACGGCGGAGCAAAGACTTTGGAACTTTTAGAGCAGGGCAAAATTCCAGAAAAAGATCTCTGGAAGTATTCTTCTTTTTGGTTTAAAGATTTTGATGGTATGGCATTGAAAACCATGTTAAGACAGTTGATCAGCAAGTGGGGAATCATGAGTATTGATCTGCAGAAGGCAATTGATAAAGACATGGCAGTTATTCAGGAAGATGGATCTGCAGACTATGTAGAAAATGCTGCAGAAGAATTGGACAACGATAATGTTGTAGCAGAACAGGAGATTAAAGAGGTGCAGCCGGAAACGAAAGAGCCGGAGCTTGAGAAAGAATTAGATCAGAGAGAAGCATCCGATATCGAAGCGGAGTTTTTCAATAAATAACACAGGAGGTACATAAGCAATGAAACATGTAGATTTAGAAAAGTTTGCAAATGGAGCATTTTCTGCACAGGTGAACAGAGCCATCGAAGAGGTGACAGAGAACATCCAAAACCCTAATACGGATGCCGGTGCTACAAGAAAGATTACAGTCACAATTGCATTTAAACCGAATGCAGAGCGTAATTTTGTTGCTACCGGTGTACAGACGAAGACAACACTTGCACCGGCACTCGGAGCTGTTACTGCTTTCAGTATGGGCAAGAACCTGCAGACCGGCGAGGTAGAAGCAATTGAAATGGGTAACCAGATCCCGGGGCAGATGTCGGTAAATGATGTGCCGGGAGTTGTTCCTGAGAACGTAGTGGAAGTTGAAGGCAAGGCAGTGGATACAGATACAGGTGAAATTGTAGGCACTGCTGGAAGTAAAGTTGTAGATCTTAGAAGAAGAGAAGCGTAAGGAGAAAAAGTAAGATGATGGAAGGATTAAAAGAAGCATTACAGTATATTACAGGTTTGAAAGAAAAGAGCATGGAGCCAAAGCTGGTAGAGATTGAAGGAAGAACCTATTGCACTGACAATGGTCTTACCAGATATCACAGATTCCCAATGGCGTCAGATATTGAGGTGAATACGCTGACAGCACTGGTGGATTATATCAAAGGAAAACCGGAAGAGTTAAGGGAATCTTCTATTATCCATGTGGTAAGTCCTACAAAGGTTCTGTTATATTCCGGGCTGATTGATGAAAGAAACAGAGAGACTCTGATCGATGCCAGGGCGATTGTAAATGAGTTCTCGTTTGACAGCTATTATGATCAGGAACGTTTTCTGATCGAGCTACAGGCAAACTTTGTAGAGACAGAGGATCTCGTTACGATCATGCAGGTTGCCGGTAATATTAAATCCGGAACAACTGCCAATTATTCAGATGACGGGGTATCTCAGAAGACAACGATTAAAACGGGTGTAGAGCTGGCGGATGTGATCGTACCGAATCCGGTTAAGTTAAGACCATACCGTACATTTGCAGAAATCGAACAGCCGGAGAGTTCTTATGTATTCCGTATTAAGGACGGAGACCGGGGACCGGCATTTAAACTGGTAGAAGCTGATGGTGGTTTATGGAAGAATGCAGTCATGAAAAAGATCAAGGAATATCTGGAGTTTGAACTGAGTGAAGAATTAGAGAAACATAAGATCACAGTCATTGCTTAAGGTTTGTACTTCCTTTTGGATTGTATCACGAATGCAACTTATTGATTATGCAGTATTCCATGGGATAGATGATTATTTATTGCTATCCCATGGAAAGAAAGGAGCAATGGATGAATGCTGTGACATTTCATGTTCCGGGCAAGCCCCAGGGAAAAGCAAGGGCAAAGACGGTCAGAAATAAGCATACCGGAAATACGATGTCTTATACACCGGAAACAGATCTGTTGTATGAGAATTACATTAAAGACCGGTTCCTGAATAAATGCAATGGAATGTTCCTGGAACGGGGCAAGCCGGTAACTCTTCGGATCGTGGCAAGATTTCTTCCACCAAAGAGTACCAGTAAGAAACGTACAGCTCTTATGCTGGATGGAAAGGAACTTCCGCTTAAGAAGCCGGATGTTGATAATATCGTAAAAGTTGTAGCAGATGCCTTGAACGGCGTTGCATACCATGATGATACACAGATCGTTATGGTAGTGGCAAAGAAAGTCTATTCTTCATTGGAAGGACTGGACGTTACCGTGGAAGAATATAAGGGATAGGAAAGAAGGTGCAGCATGGCCAGACCGAAGATCAAAGGCCTTCTTTACTTTCCATTTGATATAGATTTTTTTGAGGATAATAAGATCAGAATCGTCAAGGCCAGATACAGGTCGGACGGAGTGATGATCTACCTGTTTTTATTATGTGAGATCTACAGGCAGGGATATTACATAAAAGCGGATGAAGATTTTTTGTATATCATTTCTGACGAATTAGGGATAGATCAAAATAAGGTGAAGCAGGTCTTGAACTTCCTGCTAAATAAGTCACTGTTTGATAACACACTGTTTAGTTCGGACAAGGTCTTGACCTCTGCCGGGATACAGAGACGGTATCAGCTCGGTATTAAAGAAAGAATGCGTAAGAGCAAAGAGCCGCTGGAAGTAGGTAGGTACTGGCTTCTGAAAAAGGAAGATACGGAACCTTTTATTAAGTGCACTCTTTTTGAAGATATTCCGGGGAAATGCGATAGTTTTTCCGGGAAAAACGAATCTAATTCCACGGAAAAATCCGCAAATAAAAGTAAAGTAAATAATAATAAAAATAATACAGTATTTCAGTCTCCGGAACTTGAATCGGCTTTCCAGATGTATCTTCTTGTTCGAGAACATAACTATGGATCGATTCTTCCGGAACAGGTACAGGCTCTGAGGGAAGATCTGTTGAATCTGAGTAATAAGACAGAGGAACAGATTGCCATCGTGAAGAAGGCAACGGCTGGTGGTTATAAGGAATTTCGAGGAATGAAGAAAGGAAAGAGGACATCACCGGCAAAGAAGAAGGACAACTTTAATAATTTTGATGGCAGATCTTATGATCAGGAGATGTATATGGGATTGATTGAAAAGTAGAAAGGAAGGATTATAATGGCGAAATTTAATATTGAGGTAGAATTGGACTGGGTGGATGGAGAAGACGGATATACAATTGATGAAGAAATCAAGGAGCAAGTTGTTAGTGGTATTAAGGATGCACTTCTAAAAAAAGCAACAACAGAAGCTGTGGAAGCAGTTGATGATAAAATCGCAGAAAAGATTCTTGAAGCGGAAGGAACGATACAGGCAACCGTAGACCAGTTCGTTGCGAATGTGTGTGAGGAGAAGATTGGAAAGATTATTATTCCGGAAAAGAAGAACACTTGGAGTGAAGAGGTAACGTATAAACCTCTGTCCGAGTATGTAGGAGAAAGGTTTGAATTGTTCCTTACAGAAAAGAGATACGATAGAGATGGATGCATTGCAAGCTATTCCAGTGATAGAAAATTATCAGCTGCCGATCTTCTTACGGGACAGTATCTGGAAAAGGAACTTGGAAAGAAGGTCGAAACCCTGATTGCAAGTGCTAAGAGGGAAGTAGAGGAATCTCTGATAAATTCGTTTGAGCAGAAACTGAAAGAGAACCTTGCGAAAGATACGATTGAGAGAATGAATATTCCGGAAGTGCTGAAAAGATTTAGTGAAATGGCTCTGGAAGAAAAATAGATGGAGAGAAAGCAATGTTAGTAGAGAAGAGCTCAAAAGAAGCATTGGAGTATTACATAAAAGGAAAACCTGTAACAGCACTCTGGATAGGTGAAGACGGCGGCATGAATGCAATGCCGTTGTCAGATATCCTTGATCGACCAGAGAATCACTTTCTGGTAGATGTGCCGGCAGTCGTAAATCCGGATTTTGAACAGGCTGTGCAAGAGATGACAGGAACTGATCAGGTAGATCCGGAAGAAATCATCCAGGCAGTGTATGAAACACAGGAAAGTATTACCCCCCCCAACGGAGCCGGAGGAAAGGATGGAAGAAGAAACGATAGATCTTCCGGCGGACAATATCGAAGATAAGAAAGAGAAGATCCGGAAGCTTGTAGAGGAAGGATATACCAATCGTGAGATTGCTGATCAGACCGGTATCCCGTTCGGAACAGTCGGGTATCATGCAGCGAGATTCCGGAAGAAAGAAAAGGAACCGGTAGACAATTCAGACCGGCACCTGTGTAAGACTTGTAAGTTCCGGAGCAAGGAGTTTCTGGATAATGACGAACTGGATATCTATTTGCAGAGATACACAATCTTTGATAATCCGTTTCTTCCACAGGAATTTGTTGAGCAGCTGTGCAAAGAGTATGAAGGTACAATTTATTACGATCGTCTGATTCTTGGGCTATGGAAGAGAGCAGAAGGAGCGATTTATAAACGATTTGCAGATGATCCGGAGAAATTCCGGTGTGAAGTACTGGAAGGACCTGCAGACAATCCGGAACATAAACAATTCCGGAAAAATGATATTGTATCGATAGAGATCGGACTTGACTTCGGAGGAAATCAGTCCGGTCATTCTTTTGTAGCCAGAGGATACACAGACGACTACAGAGATGTGATTGGAATCATGTCTAAACGAGTCATGGCAAAAGATCAGGGCGAAGATATAGACAGCAATATGCTGGATCAGCTGTTCTGTGATTTTGTTCAGGAGGTCATTGATAAATATGGTGTGATCGTTAAGCATGGTGATTATGTAGAGTACTGCAATGTGGAATCCGTTTATTACGATAATGCGGAGACGGTGCTTGGTAATTCCATTCGGAATGCAGTGGAAAAGAGGTTCCCGTGGATAATTGTAAGAAAAGCGAAGAAAGCATCCATTATTGACCGGATTCGATGTACGGTCCGACTGATGGGAGCTGGAAGGTTCTGGATCACAGAGGATTGTAAGTCCCTGCAGACAGCACTTTCGGATGCAGTATGGAATAAAGACGTGAAAGATAAGGATGAACGTCTGGATGATGGCAGCACCGATATTGACAGCTTGGATGCATTTGAGTATACGATCGAGCGGGATATGCGAGATCTGATAGAAGAGGTGGAAAATGTTTGATGGTTTAAAAAGACTATGGGGAAGGATAGTGAGCATGTTTAACTACACGACATTAAAAAATATAATTGGCAAAGATGTGGCACTGTCACAGACCATGATCGATGCCATCAATGAATGGAAAAGAATGCTGGTAGGGAATGCAGAATGGTGTGACGATACAGTAGAATCCTTGAAATTGGAAGAAGGCATCTGCCGTGAGTTTGCAGATTCTGTTCTTGTTGAAATGGAAGCTAAGATCCTGAATCATGATAATATGGATAAAGTTCTCCAGAAAAGTCTATCTGATATGAACAAGAAGCTGCAGACCGGTCTTGCTCTTGGAGCAATGGTTCTCCGACCGCTTGGTCCGGACAAGACAGAATATGTTGCTGCAGATAAATTCATTCCGATTAGTTTTGACGATAACGGAGTCCCAAATGATATTGCTTTTCTAGTTGTAAAGTGTATTGGTGAAAATGACTATTACACCAGAGTAGAGAGACATTATTTCACAAATGGGAATCTGACCATTGAAAATAAATGTTATCATTCGCAGAGTAGAAGTGATATCGGGCAGAGATGTAGCCTGGAAGCAGTCGCAGAATGGGCAAATATTCAACCTGGGCCAATTGTTTATACCGGTATGACAGAAATGGATTTTGGATATTATCAGAATCCAATTGAGAATAAGGTGGATAGTTCTTCATGTGGTGTATCAATATATGAGTCGGCAAAAGGATTGATAAAGAAAGCTGATGTGCAGGCAGCACGTCTTGACTGGGAATATGATTCTGGAGAACGTGCGATTCACGTGGATCAGAGAGCATTAAAGAGTAAAGGCGGTAAGACTTACCTGCCAAGGCTGAAAAAGCGTCTTTACAAAGGAATGAACCTTGAAGATGGTAAAGATAAAGAACTTTACAAAGAATATTCTCCTGCAATGAGGGATGAAGCATTTCGGAGGGGATTAGAGGAATACAAACGAGAGATTGAGTTCAATGTTGGTCTTGCTTACGGAGATCTGTCTGACGCACAGGAAGTGGATAAGACAGCCACGGAAGTGCTTGCATCAAAGACTAGAAAATACAACCGAGTTACTGCAATACAGGAGAAGCTCGAAGAATGTTTAAATGGATTCGTAAATGCGCTGGCTTTCTACAACGGTTCTTATATGTCTGGTGTGGAATTTACTTGCGAGTTCAATGATTCAATCTTGGCAGATGAAGAATCAGAAAGGCAGCAGGACAGGCAAGACGTGAGTATGGGTGTTATGAGTCTGGTTGAATATCGCATGAAATGGTACAACGAGGACGAAGCGACCGCAAAGTCAAAGATCCCAGAACAGAATCGGGTGATGGAGTAAGATGCGGGATGATTACAAAAATAAGATGGCCGGTAAGATCGCTGCCAGATATCAGGATCTGGAAGAACGAATCATGCAAGACATTGTTCGAAGGATTGTTAAAACTAGTGAGATCACCAGTACAGCAGACTGGCAGATTAACCGACTTCGGATTCTGGGATATTCTTCGGGGGATATTGAACGGGAAATAAAGAAGACGCTCAATGCTTCTTATCCGGAGATGTTTGAGCTGTACGATAAGGTAATCGAAAAGGAATATGTTCGAGATAAGGATGTATATGAGCAGATCAATGCAGAATATATACTGTATGATCAGAATGAACAACTTAAGCAGATCACAGAAGCAATTATTGATCAGGGTTGTGAAGATTTGGAGAATGTAACCAATTCTCTTGGATTCTATCTGGATTACGGAAATGGCAGGAAGGTGCTGACGCCACTTGCTCAGGTATATTCCGGATATCTGGATGCAGCATGTTATGATATCGTAACTGGTGCATTTGATTATAACAGCGTTTTGAGGCGAGTAGTTACACAGCTTACGAACAGCGGACTCAGGAAGATAGATTACTCATCCGGACGAGCTGATCGGGTGGATGTGGCTGCAAGACGAGCTGTTATGACAGCGGTCAGCCAGATGACCGGAAAGATATCCGAGTACAATGCTCAGAAACTCGGAACAGAGTATTTTGAGGTTGAGTGGCATGCAGGTGCACGACCGACTCATGCAGTATGGCAGGGGCGTGTCTGGTCCAAGGAACAGTTGTATTCGATATGTGGTCTGGGGACGGTCACGGGACTTCTTGGTGTGAACTGTTATCACACCTATTATCCTTTCTTTCCCGGACTGTCAGAACGTAACTGGACAGATGAATGGTTGGATGCCAAGAATCTGGAAGAGAGTGAACCGAAGAAATTTAGGGATAAGGAATATACCCTGTATGAGGCTAAGCAGAGACAGCGGCAGATGGAAGTAGCAATGAGAGCACAGAGAGAAAAGGTCCGCTTGCTCCAGAAAGGAAAGGCGGATCCAGATGAAATTCTGTTGCATAAAGCAAAGTACCAAGGACAGCTTAATGAGTATTCCAGATTCTGCCGGAAGATGAAGCTTACTGAAGAACGTGAGCGTATTTATTTGGACACGAAAGGTCGAGTGGCAACGAATAGCAAACGACAGAATGCATTGTTCCCGCGTGAAATGATCGAGAATGCATCCAAAGATGTGGCTCAGTATAAGCGGTATAAGGAAGTTTTGGGAGATTCTATTGGTTCGCTTGTTAATTTTGGTCAGATGAAATATAATGATAATGAGAAATGGAAAGCTATCAGTGAAGCATTTACAGATGTAAAATGGCAGAATCAAGCACTAAAGAAAAAACAAATAGGAGAAGTCCATTCTATCCCGTATAAAGGAACTCCGAATAGCGTGTTTGATAATTTCAAAGATGGTGCCTTGCAGAGACGTAGATATTACGGAAATAATGGAAGACCAAGATTGGACATAGATATGACGGATCACGGAAATTCAAAAGAACATCCGATTGTACCACACTATCATAACTGGTATCTTGGTGAAAAAGGTAACTTGAAACGTGAAGCAAAGCACGATAATCCACTTAAATTAGGGCATGAAATTGCTAATAAAGATATTCTCGAGAAGAGGTGATTGAAATGATTGAGTATAAAGATTATGCAAAATTTGAGAACTTGTCTGAGCTGTCAGAAGCTATAGAGATAGGATTAGATATCGAGTTTATTCTTTATGGAGAAAGATATAATATTTCGTGGAGAGATGATGAGCCGTTTATATGCAGGTGTCCAGAAGGTGAGACTAATTTCTATACAGATGCCAAGGCAATGCTTGATAAACATAAAATAAATGATAAACAGTTAAAGGAATTATGGAATGATATGAAAGTATTATCCATGTAGCTACCACCAGTCGAAAAGCCGGTGGTATTTTTGTACGCAATTTTAGGAGGTGATCCACTTATCTCCCTTTGAGACGCAGGGTTATGCGTCTTATTTTTATGCCCTGCCATAAGGCTATAAACTGGACAATTACCCGGCCGGAGGTTTAACCGGCTATATCCCATACCGCTGAAAGAGCGGTCAATAAAATATTTCAGGAGGAATGTAACTATGAAAAATATTTATGAGATTTTAAAAGAGTATGGACTGGAAGTTCCAGCAGACAAAAAAGCAGATTTTGATAAGGCTTGGAAAGAAAATTATCGTACTAAAAGCGAGTATGATAATGCAGTTTCGCAGAGAGACAACTATAAGGCCTCTCTGGATGATGTGAATGCCAAGCTGAAGGAGTTTGAAGGTGTCGATGTAAAAGATCTGCAGGGGCAGATCACAAAGCTTCAGGGAGATCTGAAAGCGAAAGATGATGAATACGCAGCGAAAGAGGCAGATCGTGTATTCATGGATTCTATCAAAGAAGCAGTCAAGACTGCCGGCGGAAGAAACGAAAAGGCTGTTATTGCCATGCTGGATATCGATGCTCTGAAAGAATCAAAGAATCAATCCGCAGATATCAAAAAGGCTTTGGAGGATGTAAAGAAGTCAGACGGATATCTGTTCGGAGCAAACGAACCAATTAACAATGCAGTAGGTGGTACCGGTGGAAATGGCGGAGAGGATATTGGTGGCGATGAAATGTCTGCTCTTCGTGCTGCTATGGGACTGCCTGCACAGAAATAAGAAGAGAGGTAATAAAATATGGCAAACACAATTGCATTAAGAAAAACGTATTCGACATTGCTTGATGAAGCGTATAAGCTGGCATCCATTACGGCTATGCTGGATGGACCGAATGATTTAGTCCAGGAAGGTGCAAATGCAAATGAGATTTTGATTCCGAAGATGACAATGAGCGGATTAGCCGATTACAACAAACAGACGGGTTATGTAGCTGGTGATGTAACACTTGAGTACGAAACTAAGAAATGTGACTATGACCGAGGACGTATGTTTACTGTAGATGCAATGGACAATATTGAAACTGCGGGACTTGCATTTAGTCGTCTGTCTGGGGAATTTCTGCGAACACGGGTAGTTCCAGAATTAGACACATGGAGACTTGCAAAATACGCGAATTACGCACCTACCGATAATAGAGTAACTGGGGCAATTGCTGATGGAAAGGCAGGAATTGTAGCGATTCGTGCGGGTAAGACAGCTATTAAGAATGCAGAGGCAAAAACAGAGACCTGCATTCTGTATATCTCAACAACTTTAAAAGGAATGATTGAAGATCTGGATACAACGGCTTCGAAGAAAGTAATGGAAGGTTGGGCAGGAATTCAGGAAGTTCCATCAAGCCGATTCTTTGACAAAGTTACACTGACAGCTGGTGGAGCTGGCGGTTACACAACAACCGGAGGAAAAGCGATTGACTTTTTGATTGTAGATAAAAATGCTGTTATCCAGAATCAGAAACACGTTGTTTCAAAGATTATTACTCCAGAACAGAATCAGGATGCTGATGCATGGAAGTTTGGTTACAGAACAGTTGGTATTGCAGAAGCGAAAGACAATAAGAAAGTTGCAATTTATGTTCACACTGCTGCAGCATAAGGAGTGATGCTATGAACGTAACTTATGAATATTACAAGGATTCTTTTGGTGGTTCTCTGATTCCAGAGAATCGCTGGATTTCCTTGGAATTAAAAATGAGTGCAAGACTTAACCAGTATACATTTGATCGAATGAAAGAAGACAACTGGCCGGAACAAGCCAAAACAGCACTTTGTGAAATGTGCGATTGTGCATATAAGTATGAGCGGCGTGACGGAAAGACTTCGGAAAATAATGATGGCTATTCCGTGTCATATGATACGAGTAAGCCATTGAATGTGATGTTATATGAAATCGCAGAAGTGTATTTGATCAATACAGGATTAATGAGTTTGGCGGTGGATGATGATGTTAACGAATGCAACGATAACTGTCTATAACCACAGATACGATCCACTCACCCGTTTCGATACCTGGCATAGAACTGTTATTGAAAATGTGCATATATATGTTAACCACAAAGCATCCGTCGGCGATTCCGGACTAAACAGCGCAGAAGTATATAAGATCCGTATTCCTACCGATGTAGAGAATGCGGATCAGTATCTTCCGCCGGAAGAATATGCGAAGCTGGAAGATCCGGAAGAACACTGGACCATTCAGACAGATGATCAGATTGTACTCGGCGAGTATAATCAGGAAATTGAGAAGCCGGCTGATTTGAAAGATGTACGATTGAGGCACTGCAAAGTGTTGTCCTGGTCAGATAATCGCTTTGGCGGATTGCCACATTGGAAGATTGAAGGTGAGTAAATGGCACAGAAAAAAGAATTTCGAATCACGACACCAAGAGGCAGCGTATTCACATCAAGAGATGAAAACGGTAGCGTGACCGCAAAGATTGAGTGGGCACCGGGATTTGCCGCACGGAAGGCAGAAAGCTTTTCCAAAGCGCAACAATTTGTTGATTCAGAGTGCCTGCGATATATGAATCCACTTACACCGAGACGAACCGGTATGATGATCAAATCGGCAACGCTTGGCACAGTAATCGGATCCGGTTCCATTGAGTATCTGACACCTTATGCCCGTCGGCAGTATTATGAACATAAAACAAAAGCAAGATGGTTCGAAACGATGAAGGCGAGCCATAAGGAAAAGATTAAAGAAGGAGCTGAGAAACTTGCAGGACAGTAAAAAACCGATTATTCAGAGCATTCGTGACTATGTGCTGTTGAATCCGGATATTGACGATCGGAAGATTAACATTAATTATCTTGGAAATGGGATGGAGTATTCCATTGATCCGATTGGTGCGGATCCGAATTACAAGAAGTATGTGGATGGCGGAGGTCTGAAACAGTTTCAATTCGCATTCACAAGCAAGGAAGCATATGACGGCGATGCAAGAACCGGGATTGCCAACAGTGGTTTTTATCAGGCTTTTGAGGAATGGGTTGAGAAAAATAATATGAATGATATTCTCCCAGAGCTGGACGAGCACAAAGCTGTTAAAGTTGAAGTGTTGCAGTCCGGCTTTTTGTTTAGCACAGAAGCTGATCTGGGACGGTATCAGATGATTTGCAGATTGATATATGAACAGGAGGTATAGAAATGTCAGGAGATAATAAAAAGAGATTAGTAGGCAGACATAAGCGTGTTGCGTTTATGGATGTTACAGGTGACGGTAAGACATTTACCAGAATGACGGGATTCACATCAATGTCAGATGGGAAAAATTCTACCGAATACAGCAGGCAGTATGTGGATGAAGCATCAGAACGATCAGACGTAGTTGGATATGCCCCATCTATGGATTACGAATTTGATTTACATACAAATGATGCGGTGCTGAAAAGGCTTGCGACGATTACAGATGATGAACTTCTGGGATCGGATGCACAGGTGAACATTGTAATGGTGGATCTGTTTGAGGTTAAGACAGAAGATCCGAATACCTGCACAGCAAGAAAACGTGACTGGAGCGTGATTCCGGATACGGAAGGTGATGGAACGGATGCACTGATCTACAAAGGAAGCTTTAAAGCAGCCGGAAAGATTACAAAAGGAACTGCCACAACTACAGATGACTGGCAGACATGTACATTTGCGGAATAAAGAAAGATAGGAGAGTGAGCCGATGAGCTTTTTTAAATTTGGAGATTTTGAAGCGGAAGTGGATTTTACAGATGCTGATTTTTTGACGGACTTGGAATATGCACAAGAGAAGCTGTCGGAAGATGCAGCTAAAGTTCCAAAGACAGGGAAAACAGCAGAATTGTTTAGAGCTCAGTGTCAGTGCTATTTTAACTTTTTCGATTATCTTTTCGGGGAAGGAACGCATGAAGCTATGTTCCAAGGGAGAACAAGTTATAAATTATGTATAGAAGCAGGAGAGAAACTTTCAGAATGTGAAAATACTCAGACAGAAGAGTTCTTCGAAAAATATGATCGATATAACGTGCAGGAACATGGAAACAGACAGCAGAGACGTTATTACAACAAACAGCAGGGAAAGAAAAAGAAGCAGCATTACAAAGGGTAAAATGTTATGAATATTTTATTCGAAGAATTTCCGAAAACAGTCAGAGTAAATGGAGAAAGATTCTTAGTTGAAACCGATTTTAGAGAATGGATCCGTTTTATACAATTGATTGATGATGTCAAAGTCCCTTGGCAAATTAAGTGCCGACTGTTGTTACAGTGGTACATAGATGGGATTCCGGATGATCTGGAAACGGCAGTTTATGCATTGGGTGATTTTCTGGCAATGAAAACAGAAAACGCAGAAGAGGATGAGAGTATTACCGGATCTGCACCGAAGCAATTGTATTCTTTTGAACAAGATGCAGAGTGTATTTACAGTGCATTCCGAGAGGTGTATGGAATTAATCTGCAGACGATTCCGTATATGCACTGGTGGGAGTTCCAGACATTGTTTGCTGGCCTTCCGGAAAAGACAGAGATCAAACAGAGAATTATGTACCGGAGCATAGATCTCCGGACAATTAAAGATAAGGACGAGCGTAAGAGAATTAAAAAGATACAGGAGATAGTTGCGCTGAAAAAGAAGAATCAGAGAAAAATGACAGATTATGAGATTGGAGATATGTTTGCGTGATGGAGCATATGATTAAGATCCCGACAGAAAGAAAGTGGTTCCGGTGTCCTTGTTGCGGTAAGAAGTTATTGATATACGATGATACCGCCAAATGTGATGGTGTATATATTAACTGTCGGGAGTGTAAGAGAGAAGTAAAAATAAAGATATAAAGCACATGTGAGCCGTTGAGCCGTGCTATCAGAAAGGATGATAGTATGGCAGACGGCTATTTAAATTTTGATACCAAGATAAATGAAAAGGGATTTAATGACGGTATAAGTAAACTTGGTAGTCTTGGCAAATCAGGACTATCAATAGTCAGTAAGGCAATGACTGGAGCAATTGCTGCAGTCGGAACCGGAGCTGCAGCAATTATAAAATCGTCACTCGGTGTAGTTGCCAACATGGAGCAACAGGTAGGTGGTGTAGAGACTCTATTCAAAGACAGTGCGAATACGGTCATAGCAAACGCAAATAAGGCATACAAGACTGCAGGAATGTCAGCAAACAACTACATGGAAACAGTGACAAGCTTTTCTGCATCACTGTTACAGAGTCTTGGCGGAGATACTGCGAAAGCAGCATCTTATGCGGATCGTGCCATTGTAGATATGTCTGATAATGCTAATAAGATGGGCACGAATATGCGTGACATCCAGAACGCATATCAGGGATTTGCAAAGCAGAATTACACCATGCTAGATAACTTAAAGCTTGGGTATGGCGGTACTCAGGAAGAGATGAAACGTCTCATTTCTGATGCGTCAAAGATGACTGATGTCCAGAAAGAACTTGGTGTTACAGTCGATGCAAGCAGCTTGTCCTTCGGAAATATTGTAAATGCTATTAGTGTTGTCCAAAAGCAGATGGGAATCACTGGGACTACTTCGAAAGAAGCAGTGACTACAATTGAAGGTTCTGTGAATTCTGCCAAAGCAGCTTGGGAAAACTTTGAAGCTGGAGTTATAAGTGCAAATGACCTTGTAGAGACATTCTGGACTGCAGCGCAGAATATTTTTACAAATTTAGGACAGATCATCCCAAGATTAGGAAAAACGGGAATGGATGTTGTCAGCACACTTGCCGGAAAAATCGGCGGCGCTGTTCCACAAGTAAAAGGTTTTACTGATAGTATTTCCAAATTAGCAAATGAGCTGAAGGGAATGAACAGTGATCAACTGTTGAATCTTGGAAAAATGGCAGTGGTAATTGCCGGATCGGCTCCGGCGCTGTCCATATTTGGAAAAGGGATTGAAAATGTAAAAACTGCGACCGATGGATTTAATGGCATTATAGACGGAGTTGTCACATCTATAGGTAAAGTACCTAAAGGGGCAAAGAGTGCCAGTGCCACGTTTAAAAAGATAGGTGGTGAGTTCAAATATCTCGGCGAAAGTATTGCGCTTCCGTTCCAGGATCTTGGGGAGAAAATAGCTCCTCGTCTGAAAGATCTTGGCGGATTTATGGCTGAGTCCTGGGCGAATGGACCGGGAGGAAAAATCACCGGAGCTGTAATTGATACTGTTAAAAAGATAGGTGGAGCTATTGGACAAATTGGTCCTAAGCTTGCTGAAAAGTTCCCTGGAATAACAAAGAAATTTGCAGAGCTTGGCACAAAGATGTCAGCCGTTTCAGCGAAGATTTCCAAAGTTCTGGGGAAAGTTGGAACAAAGATATCCGAATACGCCGGCTTTATCGGGGATGCGTTTACACCGATTTTATCAAGAGTAGCGTCCTTTGCGCCAACATTTTTCAAGTTGATCAATATTGGTGCAGGAGCAGCTATTATCGTAGCCGGTATGGGATTGATCTACAGCCAGTTTGGCACACAGATTGATCAGTTGCTATTGCTTGTGCAGACAAAAGGACCGGAAGTAATCACAAATTTCGCAAATGGAATTACTGCAGCATTACCTGGATTGGTTGCTCAGGGTGCAACGCTGATCATGGGAATCCTAAATGCAATTACGGTGAATCTGCCGGCATTGATTACTGCCGGAGTAAGCATTATATCCACATTGACGAGCAGTCTGGCAGCACAATTACCTCAATTGATACCATGTGCAGTACAGATGATACTGACATTGGTCACATCATTGATAAGCAATCTTCCACAATTAATTACTTCAGGACTTAACTTAATGAAAGGCCTCGCAAGTGGAATTGCAAATTCAATCCCATTGGTGGCAGCGAAGGCACCAGTGATTATTGAAAAGCTTGCATCGACTATCATAACGAATCTTCCAAAGATTCTGACCGCAGGAGTGCAGATCATAAGTAAACTCGCTGTTGGACTAGTGCAGGGAATACCGGCATTGATCGGAAAGATTCCAAGCATGGTAAGCCAGATTAAGAATGCATTTACCAGTGTGAACTGGGGCAGTGTTGGAATGAATATTATAAAGGGCATTGCCAGTGGATTAACCGGTGCAGCCGGTGCAATCGTAGAAGCGGCGAAAAGTGCAGCAAACAAAGCATTAGATGCGGCAAAGAGTGCTCTTGGAATCCATTCGCCATCCAGAGTATTCCGTGATCAGGTGGGTAAGATGATGGCTCTTGGTATGGGAATTGGATTTGAGAAGAACATTCCGATCAAGTCTATGAACGTGGGTGTGCAGAAAGTGGTATCCGGATTGCAGAAGTCCGTAGATCTTGCATTATCGGCGAGAACTGCAGACAAGACAGTTGGAAGAGTAAAGAATTATCCGGGATTCGATGGAGGAAAAGATATCGATTATGACCGGTTAGAAAAAATCCAGATGCGAGCTGCAGAAAAAATGGCGAAACGTCCAATCTATCTGGGAACAAAGAGAATTGATGAGCCATTACCGAAAGGAGCGGTGCCGGCATTATGATAAAGGCATATTATGAGAACAGCAAGGGAGAGGTGCTCTGGTTGACCAGGGCACCTTTTCGCACAATAGATGCGGACTGGTTTGACAGTACATGGGAAGAGACAGGGGATGGTTATGAAAAGGTAATTACCTTGGACGTATTTGGAAAGAGAGAAGAGTTCACGCAGAACATGGAAACGCTGTATAGAATCATCTCCGTGGATGCTGAAACAGGGAATTACGGGCGTTTATATGTGAATGATACGTTCTTGCCGTGTCAGATTTATAAGACCAAGAAAACGGGATGGAAAGGATATGTGTATACGGAGGTAGAGCTTACATTCCTTGCTCCGGAATTGTCTTGGATCACGGTCTTGGAAAAAAGATTTTTCCCGCAAAAAGAAATAACTGCAGATAGCGGCTTGGATTTTGCTTGTGATTTTCCATTTGATTTTATGAACGAGAAAAGAGGGACTGCAGAATTTGAAGTTGATCATATTATTCCGTCCGATTTTGAAATGGTCATATATGGGCCATGCGTAAATCCTAAGGTATTAATGAATGGTTATCCATATGAAGTCCTTACTACGTTAGAGAAGAATGAATATTTGATTATAAACAGCTCGGAGCAGACGATCATGAAATATCTTTCCAATGGAACAATAGCGAATCTGTTTGACGTCCGTGGATATGATTATTCCGTATTTGAGAAAATCCCATCCGGATTGATATCGGTAAATTGGAGTGGAGACTTCGGAATAGATTTATATGTGTTTCTGAAGCGGAAGGAGGCAGCATGGTAATTCTGGCGACAAGGAGCAGAGAAATAGGAACGAATCCACTGTTAGATGCGAATTGCACCTTTGATGCTAACAAAGATAGGGAATTTTCCATCAAGATTGCCAGATGTAACTGGACAGAAGAAATGATATTCGGAAATCTGGTGTACGTGCCAGATACAGAATTTGGCGGAATTATCGAAGATGTGTTGACCGATACAACTCTGGATTATGTAGAGCTGAAAGGTTATACATGGCGTGGACGCATGGCAATGAAAGTAATAGAGCCGCCGGCCGGAAGTGATTACAGGGTAGTGTCCGGGGAGTTAAATGCAATTCTTAAGAAACTGATAGAACCGGAATTTGGCGGATTGTATGTTGTGTCTGGCACAGATACGGGTGCTGCAGTGAGTAATTATCAGTTCGATCGTTATTGTACATTACTGGAAGGAATTACAAAGATGCTGAAATCTGTAGGATATAGATTGAGTATTCGGCATAAGCGCGAGAAAGGAATCCAAGGATACGTTTTGATTGAAGCAGTACCGGTTGTAGACCATTCTGATGAGATTGAGCTGTCTAAGGATTGTGGGCTTAATTACACGATGGAAGATAAAAGAAATGGAGTAAATCATTTGATTGTGACAGGAAAAGGAGAATTACAGGATCGAAATGTATTTCATCTCTATGTTTGGCCGGATGGCTCTTTTAAGAAAACACAGTATTATAAAGGCTTAGATGAAATCGCACAAGTGTATGAAAATACATCGACAGAGACAGATGAACTGGAAAGCCAGAGTACGAAGAAATTACAGGATTTATGCAGTAAAAAGACATTTGGCATGGATATAGCGAAACTTGGAATCGATGTGGGTATTGGCGATATTGTTGGTGGACGAGATTATCTTACAGGGATGTATTCGAGCAAACCAATAGAAAATATCATCTACAGTATTACTAATAGGATTGAATCCAAAGAATACGAATTGGAAGGAGAGAATGACAATGGAGATAGTTAGTGGAAGAACAGGAAAACCCCATGTTACAAGCCAGCAGTTCCGGCAGATTATAGAAGGAATTATTGGTGATGAGAGTTGTATATTGCCGTCTGGAGAAAATCTGGAGCCGGAGCTGGTATCTAACAATTTGCTTAAAATCCGAAGTGGAATGATGTGCCATCACGGAAATGTGTCTTCTGTAAAAATCGGGACCTATGATGAAGTGGAGCTTACAAATGGTTCACAGGGGATGAAGAGGATAGATCTGGTTGTTAACCGGTACACAAGAAATGAAGAGGATAATACAGAAAAGAATGAATGGATCGTGATTATGGGCACGCCGGCAGAGTCTAATCCGACAGTTCCGGAATATACAAAAGGAAATTTACAGGAAGGTGATCTTGTGGACGATTGTCCGGCATTTGAAGTTCATTTTGACGGAATTAATATTACGGAAGTAACGAAGATGCTGGAGATCGCTAAGACAAATAAGGATTTGTCCAAGTTACTGGACTATGATCCAACCGAGAAAACGTATTTCGAAAACGGGTGGACCATGAAATACCGGCATATTAGCCACAATCAGGTGTATGTAACCCTGCAAAACACAAATACTGGCGTAACAGAAGCTATCCCTAATAACCTTATTATGGCCGGTGTCCCGCTTCGGATATTATTTGCTCAGTGCGTTCCGGTAAAAATGGTAGTTGGGAACTCAATAGTCGGTTACGGAAGTATCACGTTTTCCGGAAAAGGCGCATACCTGCAGTCTGTAGCTTACGGGAATTCCGCAAGCTGGTTTGGATACGGGGTGGTAATAGTTGAGTAGAAATGTTATCCATACACATATTCTAACTTATAGTTAACACGCATACCTCCTTCGCGATTGGTTGGATAGAAATACTGAAATATTTCACCACTCCATATCTCCGGGGCGTAAAAATGCACTTCTTGTGCCACATCATCTCCATTGTATGTTTTTATGCTAAGCCGTGATGTAGCATGGTCATCTCCAAACCAGTTTTTTAATTGCTCGACAGAAAACAGTTTCGCATACCCAATGTTCATGGCAATGTTAACTATCATCGTGCCAGATACTACCTTAACCCGGCCGCCATACATCGTATAGATCTGTTGCTCATCGGTGTTAAGCAACATTTGGAACCCCAATTTCTCAGTCAAATCCTTATTTTACACAGAAAGGAGAGAGATATATATTATGAAAATTACTTTTAATGATGCGTCAGAAATGACCGTCCAGTCGGCAACCATCCGAACAGATGGAAGTCTTCTGATCAAAACCATCTCTGCTACAGAGGACGAACTCCGGAATACATTCCAGGACGAATTCCGGACGAAAAAGATTACTGTAACGGAAAGAGAAACGACCGTAGCAGAGTACGAAGATTACACAAACCTGAATGCACTGGTGAAATATACCGGTGGGATTCTTGGCGTAGTGATGTATCGGGAAAAAGAATCACCAATGGATCGTATTGATGCACTGGAAGAGCATGTGGACAATCTAACGGAAGCTAATAAAAGCCGTGAGGCTGAAAACGCAGAGCTTATCGCTACCGTGGACAGTATCCTCACAGACGTGTTACCGGCACTGCTCGGTGATGGCACAGAAGAAACTAATACAGAAAATACGGATACAAAATAAGAAAGGAAAAGAAAGGATGAATGATATGACTACATTTATTGCAAGAATGATCATGAGGGAGGCAGACAAAAGCACAGCAGCAGGACAGAAGAAATACAGAGCATATTTCGTTCGGACGAGCCTCTACAAAAACTGGAAAGAGGATGTTGATACCATCCTGAAAACAGATGGCTATGAGGACGTAATCGTAGACTAGGAGGTGTAGTGCATGGTTACATTAATAGATATCAAACGAACCTATGGTGATGGCGGTATGCGTCTGGAGCGTCTGGCAGACAGTAAGGAAGACGTTCTTCCAACACAGCTTGCGGACGTTCCTGGTATAACCGGTGCGGGGAGCATTACGGCGGGAAGTATCTGTCGGTGGAGGAGATGCGCTAAGAGCTAAGAAGATTGCACTGATACTGGGAGATTAGGAGGTACATATGGAAATACGTGCAAGACCGTAGCAGGTCTTATTTTATTACGCATTTTTGGAAGAAAGGAAAGCACATGGCAACAATTATCTCAGCCTGTATATCCGCAGGAGTAACTCTAGTAGTGTGTTTGATTCAGCAAGAGAAGACAAGATCGCTTATGGAGTATAAGCTGGACGAACTCACAAAAAGAGTTGATAAGCATAATAATACAATAGAACGTACTTACCACCTGGAAGAACAGATGGCACTACAGGAAGAAAAAATGAAGGTAGCAAATCATAGAATTTCAGATTTAGAAGAGAGGGTGAATTAAATGAAAGATTGGAAGAAGTGGGCAAAATGTGCTGGAATCAGAGCAATCAAAACTGTAGCACAGACTGCAATAGCAACCATCGGTACGGCAACAGCACTCGGACAGGTGGATGCAAAACTTGTGATTTCGGCATCCGCGCTGGCTGGAATCTTGTCACTGCTAATGAGCATTTCCGGATTACCGGAATGTAACACAGAGGGCGAATAATCGTCCTCTTACATATTATATATTGTGCGACGTCGCACAGGAAGGAGAACAATCATGGAAGATAACAAAAACATGGAAGTAGTAGCTGATCAGAACGAAGGTTATGAGTTCGACGAAGGCATCGAGCCAACACCAGAAGAAATCGCAGAAGCAAAGAAACAGGCAGAACAGGAGGTATAATCATGGGAACTTATAACGTACACGGCGGACACAATAGGATTGTACCGGGAGCAGGACACTATCTGGACGAAGTAACAGAAGACAGAAAAATCACGGCTGGTGTAATCACATTACTGCAGGCATCAGGACATACAGCTTATAACTGCACAGATGATGTTGGAAAAACAGTAGGAGCCAACCTTGCGAACATCGTAGCCAAATGTAATACCCACTCTGCAGACTTAGATATCTCCATCCACCAGAATGCGGCTAGGGTGGATCCTGGAGACGGAAAGACAAAAGGTGTGGAAGTGTTCGTATACAGTACCAGCTCTAAGGCTTATGCTGCAGCCGGAAGAGTGTGTGCAAAACTGGCAGCACTCGGATTTACGAACAGGGGCGTTAAGATTAGCACTGGTCTGTATGTCCTGAGGCATACCAAATCACCTGCCATGCTGATTGAAGTAGGATTTGTCGATGATAAGGATGATGCAGATCTGTACAATAAGGTTGGCGTGAATGCCATCTGTAAAGCAATCACAGAAGGTATTCTGGATAAATCTGTTGGGGCAGTACCGGCATCAAAACCAGCTACAACACCGACTCCTAAGCCAGCACCAAAACCTGCAGCTAAACCGGTATCATCTAATCCGTACAGAACCGGAAACACCTACACTCTTAAGGCAGATGCTCTTAGAGTACGTACCGGAGCTGGAACCGGATACAGAACAAAAGCTTATAATGAGCTTTCAGCAAATGCTAAAAAGAATGCCTATGGCAATGGTAACCTTAAGAAAGGAACAAGAGTAACCTGCATGGCAACCAAAATGATCGGCAACGATATCTGGATGCAGATTCCATCCGGCTGGATTGCTGCACGATATGGCGGAAAAGTGTATGTAGGATAGAATTATAAATAGGTAAAAATCCACTTTATAGGTTATAGCAAAAAGGTCATCCAATTCGGACACTGCACCTGCCGCCCGTCACAATACTGTGTCAGTATCGGCTGCTTCACATTCGGTCTGGAAAGATAATCGGCAAACAATTCATCAACGATCACAGAGATCGTATCATAGATATTCCGTTCGGGAATCCATTTATGGTCAAAAGCGGTAGATGATGTAATCGTGAAATCATATCCTTTGTTCCGGTACCATTCTGTATACACACGGTTCAGTGTGAAGGACATGATCGCCAGAACATTTGCCCGGATCGTATCTTCAGGCCAGGTAGCATAGATTTCGCTGGAAGCCACATTTTTGATATAGTCTTTATACTTTACGTAATAATTTCTTGCGGTAGAATCCCGCGGGCTTCCATCGTGGACAACAATATATTCAGGAACGACGACACGGCTTAAGACAATCTCACCGGATTCGATGGTTGGCTTGATCTCATCCTCTGGAATCTTGGGTGGGTATGTGGCATATAATGTATGAGCGGGTATGACGAACATAGCTTCATTTTCTTCCTGGTTATCGACGGGTTTCATGCTGACATTCTGCAGGGCTGTTACGTTGGGCAGAATCTCTGTTCCGGCAATGCTGACGGATTCATATCCGGCAGCAGATATTTGTAAGGTGTATTCTGAATATGGCTGGATCTCATTTTCCGGGTCCAGGCTGTATTCCAGCGGTGGTGCGGCAAGATCGATCATATCGGTCTGTCCGGAACTGTCGGTAGTAAGCTGCTCTAAAGGAGTTTCCGGGATACCGGTGTAGGAGATGGAAATCCGGGCTCCCTGAATCGGATATGCAGTGATGTCAGAGACAAGATTGATCTGCAGACGGCCTTTATCAGGAGTATCCTGAGTGGTTGGAGTCGCTCCATTCATAATAATAGGACCTCTTTTAAGACTCTGTTACTGACAGAGTATGCAGAAGTAAGAAAAATGTGAGAATTGCGGAAAGAGAAAGAAACCGGTATAATAAAGTATTCCTACATTATGCAGGAAATCATAAGAATGATAGAAACAGGAGCGAAAAACAGAGCATGAAAAGAAGACATTTGCGAATATATAGAAAAAGAAGAAAAAAGAAAACGCTCATCCTGATTCTGATATGCATCTTACTCATAGGGATCGCGGCAGCAGAGCGAATCGGATACATAGATATGGAACAGTTTATTTCCGATAAACAGGAAGAGATTCCTTATCAGAAAGTATCCAAAACGACAGAAGAGAACACAGAAAAATACTATTACCGGCAATTGCCGGAAGAACAGAAGCAAGTTTATCGGGAAATCCTGGAAGGTGTCAGAAATCACACAGAGGAGATCTATGTACATGATACAGATGCGGATGAGACGAATCAGATATTCCGGAAGCTGATGAAAGATCAGCCGGATATCTTCTGGTGTGATGGAACAGCGACAGCTACAACGCATAAGGGAACGGAAAGCTATACGGTTCTGAAACCAAAATATTTTTATACAGCTAAGGAAAGCCAGACGATGCAGACAGAGATTACGCAGGCGGCAGCAAAGTGGCTGGCAGGTCTGGATGCTGATGCAGATGAGTATCAAAAAATTCTCTATGTGTATGAAAAAATCGTAGATGAAGTGGACTATGACGAGAGTGCACCGGATAACCAGAACATTTACAGCATATTTGTCAACAGGCAATCCGTATGTGCCGGATATTCAAAGGCAACGCAATACTTACTGGAACAGCTTGGTGTGTTCTGTACTTATGTGACAGGAAAGACGACAGAAGGCGGAAACCATGCATGGAATCTGGTGAAGTGCAACGGCGATTATTATTACGTTGACACAACCTGGGGAGATCCGGTGTTTCAGCAGGAAGAAGGCGAGGAGATATCCTGGGATACAAATCAAGAAACAGACACTTCCGGGAATAAGACAAATATCAGTTATGATTACATGTGCTGTGATGATACACAGCTGTTCCAGACACATATCCTGGATAAAGACACGCAGATGCCGGAGTGCAGCAAGATGGATTGCAATTATTATGTGGTAAATGGAATGTATTACACGCAGTATGATGCGGAACAGGCATTGGGAGCCATGAACCAGACAATCTGGACGAAGAAAAGTGCGACCACTTTCAAGTTCTCTGACAATGCGGTTTATCAACAGGCGCATGATGACATTTTCCAGAAAGAACTTGCAAAAGCAGCGCAGAATCTGGCAGACTACTATGGGTTATTACAGGTGAAGTACCAGTACATCGATGATCCGAGATTACACAAGATTGTAATATTTTGGCAGTATTCATAAAAAAACAAAAATATCCGTTGAAAATCCTCGGATTATGTAGTATAATTTTTACAATTTGTGAAGACATAAATTGTCTGGTACCGATGGATTAAAACAGGGCAGTTTTGTGCTTGCACAAACTGCCTTTTGTTCTATATTTTTAAGAAAAAATTCCTTGTTACAACGAATTTTTTTTGCCCAAATATAGGAATATACCTGAGGGACGGCGGGATGGCTTCATAAAAAAGAAAAAGAAACACAGAAGGGAAAAGGTGAATATATGAAAGCATTTCTTATATTAGAAGACGGGACTGTCTTTACCGGAACCAGTATCGGTTCGACAAAAGACATGATTAGTGAGATAGTGTTTAATACTTCAATGACAGGTTATCTGGAGGTATTAACCGACCCTTCTTATGCGGGACAGGCCGTAGTAATGACCTATCCATTGATTGGAAATTATGGCATCACACCGGATATGGAGTCAAGGAAGGCATGGCCGGATGGATATATCGTAAGAGAACTTTCCAGAATGCCAAGCAACTTCCGTTGTGAAGGAACAATTCAGGATTTCCTGAAAGAACAGGATATTCCGGGAATTGCAGGAATTGATACACGTGCCCTTACAAAGATTCTTCGTGAAAAGGGAACCATGAATGGAATGATCACCACCAATGAGAATTATAATTTAGACGAGATCCTTCCGAAGCTAAAAGCTTATACAGTTGGTGATGTGGTATCAAAAGTAACATGTGATGAAAAATATGTCTTAGAAGGCAATGGACCAAAGGTAGCTCTTATGGACTTTGGTGCGAAAAAGAACATTGCCAAGTCTTTAAATGAACGCGGCTGTGAAGTAACAGTCTATCCGGCAGGTACAAAGGCAGAAGAAATCATTGCTTCTGAACCGGACGGTATTATGTTGTCTAATGGACCTGGAGATCCGGAGACATGCGTATCTATTATCGAAGAGATCAAGAAATTATACAATACTGATATTCCTATTTTTGCAATTTGTCTTGGACATCAGCTTATGGCACTTGCAAATGGCGCAAAGACTTATAAGTTGAAATATGGACACCGCGGCGGTAACCATCCGGTGAAGGATCTGACCAACAACAGGGTTTACATTTCTTCACAGAATCATGGTTATGCAGTTGACGGTACGTCAATTGACCCGAAAGTAGCAAAAGAAGCGTTTATCAATGTGAATGACGGAACCAACGAAGGACTTGCATATGAAGGAAAGAACATTTTTACAGTTCAGTTCCATCCGGAAGCTTGTCCGGGACCACTGGATTCCGGATACCTGTTTGACAGATTTATGGATATGATGAAAGGAGCAAAATAATGCCTAGAATTAAAGATATTAAGAAAGTATTAGTAATTGGCTCTGGTCCTATTATCATTGGACAGGCAGCGGAGTTTGACTACGCAGGTACACAGGCCTGCCGTTCGTTAAAAGAAGAAGGTCTGGAAGTAGTTCTGCTGAACTCTAATCCGGCTACAATCATGACAGATAAAGATATCGCAGACCGCGTATACATTGAACCTCTGACAGTTGAAGTAGTAGAACAGCTGATTTTAAAAGAAAAACCAGACAGTGTTCTTCCGACACTTGGCGGACAGGCAGCGCTGAACCTGGCTATGGAACTTGAAGAAAATGGATTCCTTAAGAGAAATAATGTACGTTTGATCGGTACTACTTCCGAGACGATCAAAAAAGCGGAAGACCGTTTGGAATTCAAGATGACGATGGAGAAGATCGGTGAGCCTTGTGCAGCTTCTAAAGTCGTAAAGGATGTGCAGACAGGTATTGAATTTGCAGAAAGCATCGGATATCCGGTTGTACTTCGTCCGGCTTATACACTTGGAGGAAGCGGCGGAGGAATCGCGGATAATAGAACAGAACTCGTAGAGATCCTGGAAAACGGACTTCGTCTTTCACGTGTTGGGGAAGTTTTGGTAGAACGTTGCATCGCAGGATGGAAAGAGATCGAGTACGAAGTAATGCGTGACAGCAATGGTAACTGCATTACCGTATGTAATATGGAAAACCTGGACCCTGTAGGTGTACATACCGGAGACAGTATCGTAGTAGCACCTTCTCAGACACTGAGCGATAAAGAGTACCAGATGCTCCGTACATCTGCTCTTAATATTATCAGTGAGTTAAATATCACTGGTGGATGTAACGTACAGTATGCGCTGAATCCAGATTCATTTGAGTACTGTGTAATCGAGGTTAACCCTCGTGTAAGCCGTTCTTCTGCACTTGCATCTAAGGCAACAGGATATCCGATTGCCAAGGTTGCAGCAAAGATCGCTCTTGGATATACACTGGACGAGATCAAGAACGCAGTAACAAAGAAGACATACGCAAGTTTCGAGCCTATGCTTGACTACTGTGTTGTAAAGATCCCGAGACTTCCATTTGATAAGTTCATCAGTGCAAAACGTACACTGACAACACAGATGAAAGCGACCGGAGAAGTTATGAGTATCTGTGATAACTTCGAGGGAGCACTTATGAAAGCCATCCGTTCTCTGGAACAGCATGTAGACAGCCTTATGTCTTATGACTTCTCTCATTTAAAAGGAGAAGAACTGTTAGAAGAACTGAAAGTTGTAGATGACCGTCGTATCTGGAAAATCGCAGAAGCAATCCGTCAGGGCATCAGCTACGAAGACATTCACAGAATTACAAAGATTGACAACTGGTTCATTGACAAGATCGCAATTCTTGTAGAGATGGAACAGAAATTAAAGACAGAAGAATTAACAGCAGAGACATTAAAAGAAGCAAAACGCTTAGAGTTCCCGGATAATGTGATCGCAGAACTGACAGGAAAGACAGAGCGTGAGATCCATGACCTTCGTCATGACAATGGCATCACAGCTTCTTATAAGATGGTTGATACCTGTGCGGCTGAGTTCGCAGCAGAGACACCATATTACTACTCTGTATTCGGAAGTGAGAATGAAGTAGTTGAAACTTCCGGCAAGAAGAAAGTACTGGTACTTGGTTCCGGACCGATCCGTATCGGACAGGGTATCGAGTTCGACTTCTGTTCTGTACATTGTACATGGGCATTTGCCAAAGAAGGATACGAGACGATTATTGTAAATAACAACCCTGAGACAGTAAGTACAGACTTCGATATCGCTGACAAGCTGTATTTCGAGCCTCTGACACCGGAAGATGTAGAAAGTATCGTAGATCTGGAAAAACCGGACGGAGCAGTTGTACAGTTCGGTGGACAGACAGCGATCAAGCTGACAGAATCTCTTATGAAGATGGGCGTTCCGATTCTTGGAACATCTGCTGAAAATGTAGATGCAGCCGAAGACCGTGAGCTGTTTGATGAGATTCTTGAGCAGTGCGAGATTCCAAGACCGACAGGTGGAACTGTATTTACAGCAGAAGAAGCGAAGAAAGTTGCAAACAGACTGGGTTATCCGGTACTGGTAAGACCTTCTTACGTACTTGGCGGACAGGGAATGCAGATTGCGATCAACGATCACGATATTGATGAGTTTATCGGAATCATCAACCGTATCGCACAGGATCACCCAATCCTGGTTGATAAGTATTTACAGGGTAAAGAGATCGAGGTTGATGCCGTATGTGACGGAGAAGATATCCTGATTCCTGGTATCATGGAGCATATCGAACGTGCCGGAATCCATTCGGGAGACAGTATTTCTGTATATCCTGCACAGAGCATCTCTCAGAAGACAAAAGAGACAATTGCCGAATATACAAGAAGACTTGCAAAATCATTACACGTAATCGGATTGATCAATATTCAGTTCATCGTATGTGGAGAAGATGTATATGTTATCGAGGTTAATCCTCGTTCCAGCCGTACGGTTCCATATATCAGTAAGGTAACAGGTATTCCAATCGTACCACTTGCAACAAAAGTGATCATCGGACACAAGATCAAAGAACTTGGTTATACACCTGGATTACAGCCGGAAGCAGATTATTTTGCAATCAAGATGCCGGTATTCTCATTTGAGAAGATCCGCGGTGCTGATATCAGCCTTGGACCTGAGATGAAGTCTACCGGAGAGTGTCTGGGAATTGCCAAGACATTTGATGAGGCTCTTTATAAAGCATTCATCGGTGCCGGAGTCAAACTTCCAAAACACAAGAACATGATTATGACAGTTCGTGATGAAGATAAGGAAGAAGCAGTAGAGATCGGACGCAGATTCGAGAAGATCGGTTACAAGATCTTTGCTACAGAAGGAACTGCCAAGGTTCTGACAGATGCCGGAGTAAAGGCTATGACAGTGAATAAGATCGAGCAGGAATCACCGAACCTTATGGATCTGATCCTCGGACATAAGATCGACCTGGTTATCGACACACCTCCGCAGGGAGCTGATCACTCAAGAGACGGATTCGTGATCCGTAGAAATGCGATCGAGACAGGTGTCAATGTACTGACAGCGATCGATACAGCAAAAGCACTGATCACCAGTCTGGAGAATACAGACATTCAGAAACTGACACTGATTGATATTGCTAAAGTTTAATCAGATTGAAATAATCAGCTGAGTGAATACACCCTCATATAGGACGAAAAAGTCCTGTATGAGGGATTTTTTTATACAAAAAAACGTGGATCATGGCAAGAAAGTAAATAAAAAAGTTGACAAAACACTGCACACATGATATGATACCAATCGTTGCTCGTAACAAAATTGTAATATTTGTAATAATGTTGCAAAAAATGCATATACTTTATTAAAAGAAATGTAAATCATTGCAACAAAATCAGGAGGGTATTTATATTATGTTAAAAGCGAAGAGACTGAAATCAATGTTCGTGCTGTATTCGGCATGTGCAGTAATGGCAACTGGTTTTACCAGTCAGGCAGCCTCTGAACGGCCGGAAGTAACAACAATCACAGAGACAAAAAAGGAAGATGTGAATACGCATACCGCTGTACAGACAATATCACAGAATATCGTTGCATCTGCACAGGAGATGACAGATGCAAGTCAGCAGGTGATCGCAGAAAATATAGCAAAAAAAGAAGAGGAAGAACGTATTGCAAGAGAAAAAGCAGAACAGGCGGCAAGGGAACAGGCGGAACGCGAAGCAAGAGAAGCGTATGTAAGAGCGAATCAGGAACTAATGGCATCCATCATCTATTGCGAAGCCGGTAATCAGCCATATGAGGGGCAGGTTGCCGTAGGCGCTGTTATTATGAACCGTGTCAAAAGTGGAAGCTATCCGGATTCGATCGAAGCGGTTATCTATCAGTCCGGACAGTTCGGACCGGCAGCAACCGGATGGTTGAACAGAGTCAGAAGTTCAAAAGGGTATTCACAGACAGCTCTGCAGGCGGCTGTGGATGCGCTGAACGGATCAAACCCAATCGGAAACTGTCTTTATTTTGATCAGGGCGGTTCTGGGATGAAGATAGGAGCACATTATTTCCATTAATATTTGCAGAAATCCTATAGAAAGAAATGCATATGGAATGTAGCCGGAGTTCTTCGGAAATTCGAAAGAAATCTTAAGAAAGCTGGAATTGACAATTGTATTACGAATGTATTACGATAAGAGGGCAAAAGTTTTTAACTTTTGTCCTTTATTAATTGTTGGGGAGAAGAAAGATTGTATAAGATTTTAATCGTGGAAGATGATGAGACAATAGCAGGCGGTCTGAAAAACCATTTGGGAAAATGGAATTATCAGGCAGAGTGTATGACAGATTTTAAAGACGTGATGGGAAAATTTGTGGACTTTGATCCGCAGCTTGTGTTATTGGACATTGTACTTCCATTTTTTAATGGATTTCACTGGTGTCAGGAGATCCGGAAGATCTCGAAAGTGCCGATCATTTTCCTGTCATCGGCGAATGATAATATGAATATTGTGATGGCAATGAATATGGGCGGCGATGAATTCATCGAGAAACCGTTTGACCTGAATGTGGTGACGGCAAAGGTGCAGGCCGTGTTAAGAAGAACCTATGAATTCCGTGGAACGGCAGATATCATGGAGTGGAATGGTGCGATCCTGAATCTGGCAGATGCGACAGTTTTGTATCAGGATCAGAAACAGGAACTGACGAAGAACGAATTTAAGATCTTGCAGATGCTTCTGGAAAATACGGGGAAGATCGTAAGCCGTGAAAGTATTATGACAAGACTCTGGGACAGCAATGAATTTATTGATGACAATACATTGACGGTCAATGTGGCAAGACTCCGTAAAAAAATGGAACAGATTGGCCTTGGCGGAAAAATTATCACAAAAAAGGGAATAGGATATATGGTGGAGGCATGAAACTTTTAATAGCATTTTTAAAAGATAAAACAAGAGAGATCAGCCTTTATGCCGGAACGGTCGGAATATTTATTGTTGTAGCATTTCTTTATAATATCAGGATGGATGCGTTGAAATATGCACTGCTACTGGTGATATTGTGGCTGCTCCTATATGTAATAACGGAATATCATCGCTTCCGGAAGAAGCATCTTCTGCTGGAACGGTTTAAGAAGAGCACGCAGGAATGCACAAAAGAACTTCCAGAGTGCAGGAATCTTCTGGAACTGGATTATCAGGAATTACTGGGGATCTTTGACGAAAAGATTCTGGAGTTGAAATCAGAGGCAAGAATCAAAGGCCAGGACTTAAGTGATTATTATGGTATGTGGGTGCATCAGATCAAGACACCTATCGCTGCGATGCACATATTGCTGCAATCGGTGGAAGATGAAAATCCGGCACTGCCGGAATTAAAAGAGATGAAGATGGAACTTTTTAAAATGGAACAGTATGTGGAGATGGTGCTGACGTATCTCCGCATGGAAGATATGTCCGGGGATCTGCAGTTTGAGAAGGTATCTTTGGATAAGATTCTGAAACAATCTGTCCGGAAATATTCTCAGATGTTTATTCTTCAGAAGATCCGTCTGGATTACCGGCCGGTGGAACGAATAGTTCTTACAGATGAAAAATGGCTGGAGTTTGTGACAGAACAGATTCTGTCTAATGCTTTGAAATACACAAAGAATGGCGGCGAGATCAGAATCTGTCTGGAAGAAAAAAGAGGACGGGAGTGTCTGGTGATCGAGGATAATGGAATCGGTATTCAGGCAGAAGATCTTCCTAGAGTATTTGAAAAAGGGTTTACCGGATATAATGGAAGAGCAGATAAGAAGTCTACAGGGATTGGACTGTATCTTTGCAAAAAGATCATGGATAAGATGGGACATAAGATATGGATTGATTCAGAGGTGGGAAAAGGAACCCGTGTATATCTGGAATTGACAAGGCAAGAATGGAATCCGGAATAACGATCAGACAAAAAGAGAAAACCTTACAGGAATGTAAGATTAAACAGGGGAAATGTCACATGCTTCGATGGCAGGATATTTCCTCTTTTTTTATAATAGATACCGTAAAGAAGAAATCTTAAAAAGAAAGGAAGAAAAACTTATGTCATTACTGGAAGTAAAAAATGTGAAGAAGATATATACGACTCGTTTTGGGAGCAATCAGGTAGAGGCTTTAAGAGATGTGAATTTTACGGTAGAACGCGGGGAATATGTTGCAATCATGGGAGAGTCTGGATCGGGAAAGACGACGCTTCTGAATATTCTGGCGGCACTTGATAAACCGACAGAAGGAAAGGTTTATTTAAAAGACAGGGATCTGGGAAAATTAAAAGAAAAAGAGATCGCAACGTTCAGACGTCAGAATCTCGGCTTTGTATTTCAGGATTTTAACTTGTTAGATACATTTTCATTAAAGGATAATATATTCCTGCCACTGGTATTATCCGGAAAGAAATATCCGGAGATGGAAAAGAGATTAAAACCGATTGCAGAAAAACTTGGAATTGAAAAACTACTGGAGAAATATCCATATGAGGTGTCCGGTGGGCAGAAACAAAGAGCTGCAATTGCAAGAGCGCTGATCACGAAACCACAGCTGATTCTTGCCGATGAACCTTCGGGAGCACTGGATTCGAAAGCGGCAGACAGTCTGATGAATCTTTTTACAACGATTAACCAGGAAGGTCAGACGATTGTTATGGTGACACATAGTGTGAAAGCGGCGAGTAGTGCGAAAAGGGTGCTTTTTATCAAGGACGGAAAAGTATTCCATCAGCTTTACAGGGGGAATCTTACGAACGAAGAAATGTATGAAAGAATTTCAGATACGCTGAAGATTCTTACCACAGGAGGTGAGGAGGATGAATAATTTCATCTATGAAAAACTTGCTGTGACCAATCTTAAGAATAACCGTAAGACCTATGTACCCTATATCTTTACAGGTGTTCTGACCGTCATGATGTTCTATATCATTGACGCACTGAGCAAGGGGGAAGGTATTACCCAGAATACATTGAAGATATGTCTTCAGTATGCAACGGGTGTGATCATTGTATTTGCAGTGATTTTTCTGTTCTATACGAATAGTTTCCTGATCAAACGACGAAAGAAAGAGATCGGAGTATACAATATTCTTGGAATGGGAAAGCGGCATATTGCACGAATGATGGCAGTTGAGACGATCCTGACGGCGGGAATCAGTATTCTTGGCGGTCTGGTGTTTGGAATAATATTTGGGAAACTGATGTATCTGCTGCTCCTTAAGATTCTGCACAATAGCGTAGATATGCAGTTTTCGGTCAATGGGACTGCAATTGTACAGACTGTCATATTATTTGCAGGAATTTTTCTTCTGACGTATTTATATAACATTTTACAGATACAGCTGGTGAATCCGGTGGAACTTCTGCACGGAGGCAATCAGGGGGAGAAAGAGCCGAAGAGCAGATGGCTGCTTGTGATCGTCGGTGTGGCGGCACTGGGCAATGGTTACTGGATTGCACTTACAACAGAGGCACCGTTAGAAGCACTTTTGAAATTCTTTGTTGCAGTGGTCTGTGTGATTATTGGAACTTATGCACTTTTTATTGCCGGAAGCATTGTGGTATTGAAAATACTCCGGAAAAATAAAGCTTATTATTATAATCCAAAGCATTTTACCAGTGTATCAGGCATGATCTATCGTATGAAACAAAACGGAGCGGGACTTGCGAACATCTGTGTGTTAAGTACGATGGTGCTGGTTATGGTATCCACAACGGTATCTTTGTATGCGGGAATGGAAGATATCCTGGACTCACGTTTTCCGAGAGATGTTTCAATTGTCTGCAATGAAGCCGATACAAATAAGGAAGAGACTCTTCAGAGACTGATAAAAGAACAATGTGAGAAAGCAGGGGTAAAAATAACAGACAGAGTCCGGTACAGATATGGCAGTATGAATGCGGTTTTGAAAGGAAATAATCTGGAAAAGGTAGAGCAGTACTATCCGGACAATCATTTTTACTATGTAGAGATGATCACACAGGAAGAGTATAACCGGATAGAAAAACAGAATGTTTCGTTAAAGGAACAGGAGATACTGACCTATACCACGAACGGCAAATGTGGAAAAAAACAGATAAACATTGCAGGACAGAACTATCAGGTGAAAAAAGAACTGTCCGAGATGACGAGCCAGCCGAAGAGCACGGCAGAAATGTATAAGACATTATACATTGTATTTGCTAATGCAGAGCAGATTGAACGTATCGAGTCATTTTCTTATGCAGATAAATTCAACCTGAAGGGAGATGACGGAAAACAAAAAGAGACACTGGAACAGATACAGAACGAATTTTATGAAAAGTTTCCGGATGGAACGATGGAAAGCCGTATGTTAAGCCGTTCTTCTTTTTATGAATTGTACGGCGGACTGTTCTTTATTGGAATCTATCTGGGAAGTATGTTTATTATGGCAACGGTACTGATCATTTATTATAAGCAGATATCGGAAGGCTATGATGACAGGGAGCGTTACCAGATCATGCAGAAGGTTGGCATGAGTAAAAAAGAAGTGAAGCGTTCCATCAGAAGCCAGGTCTTAAGCGTATTCTTCCTGCCGTTGGTTGTAGCAGTGATTCATGTTGCAGTAGCCTTTAAAGTAATGACAAAAATTCTGGGAGTATTAAATCTTACGAATGTATCGTTGTTTGCGGTATGCACAATCATTACGATAGCGGTGTTTGCGGTATTCTATATCATCGTTTACAGTATAACTGCGAAAGAATATTACCGGATCGTGAATTAAGATTAAGGGTTTACCATTGACTTTGTATCTTTCAGGTTGTATTGTTGTTTTAGAATGTTTTACGAATCAAGGAGGAACTTAAAAATGACAAGAGAAGGCGAAAGAGAACTGGTAAAAGTGGAACATGTAAATGGCGGAGACGGTTATATTGTAAGAGAAGCAATGGTTACTTCGGAAGAAGTTGGAGAAGCATGTAAGATGTATGCCAAGATTCATCTGGATCCGGGATGTGAAGTAGGATACCATTATCATCATGGTGAGACGGAGTCTTACTTCATTCTGACCGGACACGGAACTTATGACGATAACGGCGAAAAACAGCCGGCAAATCCTGGCGATCTGTTCCTGTGTAAAGACGGAGATGCACATGGAATTAAGAACACCGGTGATGAAGAACTTACCTTTATGGCATTGATCTTAAAAAAATAATATTGGAAAATATGAAAAACACCTGTCTGTAACTTGGATCATTTCAGGAATGATACTGGGCCGCAGACAGGTGTTTGTATTGCCATGCATTCGGAAGAAGCTGCCGGTGGCAGGTTCTCTGCATTGATTATAATGAACGGAATACATCCAGCAGCCGGTCATTATCCTCTGGATTCATAATGCAGAACCGTACATATTCTCCGTTCAGGCTTTCGAAAGAAGAACAGTCCCGGATCATGAGATTCTGGTGAATCGCCTTTTCAAAGACATCGAAAGAAGTGAGTCCTTCTTTTAAAATCCTTACAAGGACAAAGTTGGCATAAGCAGGATAAATCTTTACGGTATCCAGTCCGGAAAGCTCTGTGCACATTCGGGTGCGCTCGGAATCAATGAGAGTCCAGGTCTTCTTAATATAATCGGTATCTTTCAACATCCGTTCTCCGGCATAAGCTCCGACACTGTTCAGGCTCCACGGATTTTGGTGGGTAAGAAGCGTCTGAAGAAATGCCTGATTACTGGTGAGACCATAACCAAAGCGAAGTCCAGGTGCGGCGAAGAACTTGGATACACCGCGGATGACCATGAAGTTATCGAATTCCGGTACAAGAGAAACTGCAGAGAGGGAAGTGCCTTCCGGTGCGAATTCGATATAAGTCTCATCGATCATAACGAAGATACCAAGTGACCGGCATACGGTTAACAGCTTTTTCATATCAGCGGTACTGATGGCTGAAGAGGTCGGGTTGTTCGGATTACAGATGATCAGAAGATCAATATCACTTTTCAGTGTATCGGTCAGATCGGAAATATCCAGTCTGAAATCCTGTTCTTCTTTCAGATTATAATATTCCAGTGTGCCGCCGACCAGATTCAGCTCTCTTGCATATTCGGAATAGGTCGGTCCCAGAAGCAGCGCTCTTTTTGGTGCGCGCTGGCTGATCAGAAGTGAGATAAGCTCCGTAGAACCATTTCCGACAACAATATGTTCCGGCGAGGTATTGGTATATGCAGCAATTGCTTTTTTCAGATCTGTATAATCTCTGTCTGGATAACTGCTGATGATATCCAGATGTTCTGCGAGATCTTTTTTTACCTGTCCGGATAATCCGAGAGGGTTTACATTTGCTCCAAATAAAATGATATTTTCCTTGTTAAGGTGATAATAATCTGCGATCTTTTCCAGATCGCTTCCGTGAAATTCTGGCTTTTTTTTCATATTTTTCATCCTATCGACACATTTTTGATATTTTCTCTTTACGGCATTGCTATTCATTGACAAACAATGCTATAATTTATTATAGTATGTTTTAAGAAAAAAGCAACGAAAGAAGCAGGTGTAGGACTTGAAAAATAAAATCCAAAAATTTTCAAAAGGCGACTTTCAGTTGATACGACCTGATGTTATATTCGATGAGACCAATCTGGTACTCATTATAGGTGAAGGGGAAGTATACAGAGGAAGTTTTACAATGAGGGCGAACAATGAGGGAAGGATACGAGGACTGGTGTACTCGTCTTCTTTCCGCGTCCATTTTAAAGATCAGGGATTTGAGGGAAATCCGGCAAGAGTGGAATTTACGTATGACGGACGGGGACTTCGTCCGGGACATGTAGAGGAAGGAAAGTTCACGGTCGTATGTACCGGCGGTGAGTTTGAACTGGCTTTTACGGCAATCATTGAGAAACCATATGTGATGACAACCTATGGAAAAGTACAGAGTACCGATGATTTCCGCAAACTTGCAATTAAGGATTTTTCAGAAGCGGGAAGGCTCTTCCGTTCCAAAGAATTCTATGAGATTTTAAAATATGAGAATGAGCGTACATTCTATCTGTACGATAATATGCGCAAATGGTCTCTCGGAGAACAGGCCATGGAAGAATTCATGGTAGGGATCAAACAGAAAGAATGCATTTTCCTTACGCTTCAGGGAGAGGGGATGCTATTCGAAGATCTGACAGAGTCGACAAAGGGAACACTGACTCTGATGAAAAATACATGGGGATATATGCCGATCCATATTGAGACAGTCGGTGATTTTATCCGGGTGTCCAGACCTGAGATCAGCACAGAAGATTTTGTGGGAAATGCACATGAGATCGAATATGTGGTAAGAGCAGAGAAACTTCATGGCGGACGGAATTACGGAGCATTGAAGTTCGTGACACCATACGAGACACTCACTTATGAAGTTGAGGTATTGCAGAATCAGGAGTATGACGAAGATCACAGGATGCCGGAACTTTTACTGGCTCAGATCATCAAAGAATATGTAGGATATGTGGCAGGAAGAGTGACACTGGAACACTGGGTGGATAGTGCGGTCGAGAAGATGGTAGCACTGCGTAAGCTGGATCCTCTGAATGAAGTATATCAGTTGATGCTTGGTAATATCTATCTGCTCGGAGGCAAGACGGAAGAAGCAAAATGGATTCTTGAGAATTATAATTATAATCGGTTCGCAATCGGAAAAGATCCGCTGACAAACTGTTATTATCTGTATCTGACTGCAAAGATCCGCGGAGATGTGAACTATGAAGAACGGGTGCTGGATGAGGTTGGAAAGACATATATGCGTCATCAGGATTCCTGGTGGCTGCTCTATATGATACTGAATCTTGACAACAGATATAAGAATCCTTATAAACGTCTGGAAGTTCTGGAACAGCAGTTTGAGTATGGAATTCATGCAGTAATGTTCTATTTGGAAGCATATCTGTGCTATCAGGAAAAGCCGACACTTCTTAAGAAATTAGGCACATTTGAGATTCAGGTGTTGAATTTTGCGACCAAATACCGCATGATGACAAAAGAACTGGCACTTTATATTTCAAATTTTGCCAGTCAGCAGAAAAAATACAGTGACAATCTGTTCAGAATCCTGGAAAGAATCTATAAGATGTATGAAGAGCCGATGATACTGAATACGATCTGTACACTTTTGATCAAAGGAAATAAAACGGCAAAGAAGTATTTTTCATGGTATCAGAAGGCAGTTGATTCGGATCTTAAGATTGCCCAGCTTTATGAATATTATATGATGACAATCGACGAAGACAGTGCGCACGGACCGTTGCCGAAATCGCTGGTTTTATATTTTATGCATGGAAATGCTCTCGATTATAAGAAGGCTGCGTATCTGTATGCAAGTCTTGTGATCCATGAGGAACAGGCAGGAGATCTGTATCTGAATTACAGAGAACAGATGGTGGCATTTACATGGGAACAGTTGGAAAAGCGCCATATAACAGAATCACTGCGTACATTGTATAAAAGATTTTGCAGAGAAGACGAGATGACGGCAGAACGTATGGAGGCGATGCGTGACATCTGTTATTCTTATGAAGTAAGGACAAAGGTACGCGGGATGAAATGTGTGCTGGTAATTGAAAAAGATGGTTCGGTACGTCAGCGTATCCCGTATGATACGAAGAATGGAGCTATCATTTATCTGTATGATAAGGAATCGAGAATTGTATGGGAGTCTGTAGAGGGCAGACATTATACGGATTCCATTCCATACGAGACGAAAAGACTGTTTTATGAGCCGCGTTTTGTAGATATGTGCAGAAAATATGCAGCATCTACAGGATTCTGGAATCAGGAGCCGGAGAAAGAAAAACCGGATTATGAAAAGATCCAGGCAAAGGGGATAGATTCATTTGAGGATAAGGATGTCTTCCTGGTTTGCAGCAGAAGAATCAGGGAAGAAAATTATACGGAGGATGACTTCTTAAGTTATCTTGCCTTTGAAATGTTCCGGAGAGGACAGTATGACAAGGTGACACTTACGTATCTTGCGGAGTATTACTGTGGTGCAATCGGAGATATGAAGCGGCTCTGGAAAGTATTAAAACAATATGGGGTTCCGTCTTATAAGGTCAGTGAACGGATCATTACACAGATGGTCTTTTCGGAGACATTGTATGAGGAAGAGCATATTTTTGAAGATTATTATCTGTCGGACAATGTATATTTCCGCTTAAAACAGGCATATCTTGCTTACGTTACAAGGGAATATATCGTGTATGGACGAAGTCTGGAAAAATGTGTATTTGAAATCATTGCAAATGAATGTGATCAGAAAGAAGATCTGCCGGATGTATGTAAGATTGCACTTCTGAAATATTATTCAGATAAAGAATACACAGGTGAACTGGAAGATGTCCTTCATCAGGTACTACGAGAAATGTGCGAAAAACAACTAGTCTTTCCATATTACATGAATTATAAAGAGGAATGGCTGCGGGAAGTACAACTCTATAATAAGGTGATGGCAGCATACCGCTGTAAACCGGGAGGAAAAGTAAGACTGTACTATAAGATGAAACAAAAAGACCGGGAAGAACTGGGATACCGGGCAGAGGCAATGATGCCGGTCTATGAAAACCTGTATGTAAAACAATTTGTCCTTTATAATGATGAATCAGTGAATTATTATTTCCAGGAATCCGGAAACGGAGAAATGATCACAACAGACAAGAAGACGCTGAAAACAGATAAAGAACGTGTATTTGCCGGAAAATATCAGATGCTGAATGCAATGACAGATATGGATTCGGATGCGGAACGTTCGAAAGCCATGCTTGAGTTTGAAGAAGAAGAACAGATGGCAGATCAGATATTTAAGATATATTAAAATGAAAGGAGGAGACGATAATGCAAAAAGGAAGTGTTCTGGGCTATGATCTGAATGAAAAGAATTGTCAGATCAGTTATTATGATGAAAATAAAGAAGAACCGGAAACGATGGAAGCAGCAGTTGATAATTATCAGATTCCTCTGATCCTTGGCTATTATAAAGAACGATGGGTATATGGACAGGAAGCAAAACGACTGAGAGAAGCGGGAGAGGGAGATATTGTCACTCATCTGTTCCGTAAAGCTGTAAAAAGAAAAAAAGTACGTGTAGGCGGGAAAATCCATGATGGCGTATGGCTTCTTGCAAAGTTCATTTCCATGACATTGAAGAAATTCGAACAGATTGATTATATTACGTTTTCCGTTCCGTATACGAATGTTGATATGTCGAAGATGTTAAAGGGAATCGGAAAATATATCGGTGTACCGGGAGAATGTGTATTTGTACAGGATTATAAGGAAAGTTTCTGTCAGTATATGTTTTATCAGCCGAAAGAATTGTGGCAATATGAATCAGCATTGTTTTATTGTGATGCGCAGGAAATCCGTGCATATATGCTGCGCCGCCTGAATACAGTAAGCACCAAGAGCAGGGATATGTTTGTGACAGTAGAAGAAGTCGCCAATGCGCACATGAAAGAACTGGAAGCAATCTATCCTGTGTTGAATGTAGATAAAGCCAAAGATGCGGATGAGAGTTTTAAGTCTTTCATCCAGAATGTATTTGATAAAAAAGTGGTATCGTCTGTTTATCTGACAGGAGAGGGATTTGAGAATAACTGGTATCCGAATTCCCTGAAGGTACTGTGTAACGGACGGAGGGCTTTCCTTGGAAATAACTTATACAGTAAAGGTGCATGTTATTCATCCATGCGCTATGCAGATCCGTATGATGATGGTCCGATTTATCTGGATGGAACAAAGATGACAGAACAGATCTGCCTGCGTATGAGAATTGGCGGACAGGAAGGATGGTATCCGATTGTTGCATGGGGAACACACTGGTATGAGGCAGACGGACAGTGGGAAGTGATTTTGGAAGATACATCGGATATTGAGATCCATATAGAGACACTTGATGGAGAGGATCTTAAAGTTGAGACAGTGTCACTGGAAGAACTGCCGGAACGAACAGATTATTCTTTGCGTCTTCAGATTGAAGTCATGTTTATGGATGAGCGTACCTGCAGGCTGCGTTTTAAAGATGTTGGTTTCGGAGAATTTTATCCGGCATCAGATTTCCTTGTAGAAAAGGAATTACATTTAGGAGGTATCAATGGGCAGTTTAATTCTTTGTCATAAAAAACGGGCCAAACGACCTTTTGAAATATCCAGAGTTCATATGCGGATTTACACGATAGAAGAATTGTGTTATTACATCTGTAATAATCTGTATCTGATCGATTATACGATCGTCAATGAACGATTGTGCCGGTGGGTCGGGGATGAACTGGAACTGCCGAAGCTGGCAGAGGAATTAAGAAGGCTTCTTCGGGAGAATGGATCGATGGAAGAATTTGTACTTACGATCCTGAAGGAATCTAATATCTATGCCGCGGCAGAAATTCATAAGATGCAGAGTGTTCTGGAACAACTGCAGTCACAGAGAGACGTAGAAAAAGAAAAATATAAGGCGGATACGCTTCAAAACAGTAAAGAATACGAATCAGCGATTTTAGTATATCAGTCCATCCTTAACAAAGACTGGGATGAATCGGTAGATAAAAAGTTTTACGGTCGTGTGTATGCAAGCATGGGATCTGCATATGGTCATCAGTTCCTGTATAAAGAAGCGGCAAAGGCTTATCAGGAAGCGTATAAGATATGTGAACAGCCTGATATATTGAAGGCGTATCTTTATAGCTGTTATAAAGCTCTTCCGCATGATGAATACTTAAAAATGCTGTCGGGGAATCCAATCCTTCTGAGTCTGGACACTATTTTGCGTGATGAAATGGAAAAAACAAAGAAAAAGATAGGTGCGGATATTCCGGAAGAAAAGCTGAATGAATGGAAAAAGGAGTACCGCAGGATTGACAAACACCGTGGAATATGATAATATATCCAAAGATTTTAGTGTGGTAAAGTAATCAACTGCTAAACTAGTAAAAGAGCGTAGCGGCTGTTTGGCACACGTAAAAGGAATACAGGAGGATATATGTTATGAAAAAGAGATTAGTACTGCTCCTTGTTACGGCAATGGCAGCTACAACGGTATTGGCAGGCTGTGGAAGTAAAGATTCAGGTTCATCTGAAAGTGGAAAGAAATCGGCAAAAGAATCAAAAGTAGAAAATGATGATGACACATTGATCGTTGGGTTTGATGCTTCTTTCCCTCCGTATGGTTATAAAGATGATAGCGGAGAATATGTAGGATTCGATCTTGATCTTGCACAGGAAGTATGTGATAGAAATGATTGGAAACTGGTAAAACAGCCGATAGACTGGGATTCTAAGGATGCGGAACTAAATTCGGAAACAATTGACTGTATCTGGAATGGATTCACTATGAATGGCCGTGAAGATGATTATACATGGTCAGATCCATATATTGACAACAAGCAGGTTGTGGTAGTCAGAAGTGATTCGGGTATTGATGACTTTTCGGGGCTGAAAGGAAAACATGTAGAAGTACAGACAGACTCTTCTGCACTTGCGGCTCTGGAAGGAGATCAGAAGGACCTGGCGGCAACCTTCGCAGATCTTAATCAGGTTGCAGAATACAATACAGCATTCATGGATCTGGAATCCGGTGCATGTGATGCAATCGCTATGGACATCGGAGTTGCAAACTATCAGGTGAATTCAAGGAAAAATCTGGATGATTACAAGATCCTAGACAAAGAAATTTCATCTGAACAGTATGCAGTCGGATTCAAAAAAGGAAACACAGAGCTGAAAGATAAAGTTCAGAAGACACTGGATGAGATGGCCGAAGACGGAACGGTTGATAAAATTGCAGAAAAATATGCAGATTACGGAGTTCCGGGAGCTCTTTGCATAGGAAAGAACAGCAAGTAAAATGAAGGGGCCAACCCCGGAGGGGATTGGTCCCTTTTGGCTCGCCATTCATTCGGAAGAAGCGTGAAAAAACTGGAGGACATTATAGATGGAGATAGGAACACTGATAAGAGAACTTGGCGGAGGAATGTGGATCTCGGCAGAGATATTTATTCTGACATTACTTTTTTCACTGCCGCTTGGACTGGTGGTTGCATTCGGGAGAATGTCGAAGATTGCACCGGTCAGATGGATATCAAAATTATACATATCGATTATGAGAGGAACCCCGCTGATGCTTCAGTTGATGGTAGTGTATTTCGGACCATATTATCTGTTTGGAATGCGCATTTCCACAGGATACCGTATGACTGCGGTGCTGATCGGTTTTGCAATTAATTATGCGGCATATTTTGCTGAGATATACAGAGGCGGGATTGAGGCAATTCCGGTAGGACAGTATGAAGCGGCAAAGGTACTGGGATATTCCAAAAGCCAGACATTTTTCCGGATCGTATTTCCTCAGGTATGTAAGCATATTCTGCCGGCAGTGACCAATGAGATCATCACGCTGGTAAAGGACACTTCACTGGCATTTGTGCTGGCTGTAACGGAGATGTTTACAATGGCAAAACAGATTGCGGCGGCACAGACTTCCATGGTTCCGTATATTGCAGCAGGTATCTTCTATTATGTATTTAATTTGCTTGTTGCGATGATTATGGAAAAGATTGAAGAAAAGTTGAATTATTACCACTAGGAGGAATAGATCATGAGTCTGCTTGAAATGAAAAATATCAAAAAAAGTTTTAACGGGGTCGAAGTTCTGAAAGACATTTCTCTGAAGGTGGAAAAGGGAGAAGTCCTTGGTATCATCGGTCCTTCCGGCTCGGGAAAATCAACCCTTCTTCGATGTGCAACGGGGCTTGAGACTGCGGATGCAGGGGAAATCCATTATTCCGGAACCTTTGGACTGGTGTTTCAGAATTTTAATTTGTTTCCGCATTATTCGGTGATGAAGAATATCACTGATGCACCGCTGAAAGTGCAGAAGAGAAAGAAAGAAGAAGTCTATAAAGAAGCGAGAGAACTTTTGAAGAAGATGGGACTTGCCGACAAGGAAGATGCATATCCTTGTCAGTTGTCGGGAGGACAGCAGCAGCGTGTATCAATCGCGAGAGCACTTGCACTGCATCCGGATATTCTGTTTTTTGATGAGCCGACGTCCGCGCTGGATCCGGAACTGACTGCAGAGATCTTGAAAGTTATCAGGGAACTTGCGATGGAGCATATGACGATGGTGATTGTTACGCATGAGATGAATTTTGCGAGAAACGTATCGGATCATGTAATCTTCATGGATGGAGGTGTGATCGCAGTAGAAGGAACTCCGGAAGAAGTGTTCGATTCATCTAATGAAAGAATGAAAGAATTTCTCGGAAAATTCAATGATTAACCGCGGGAAAACTAATGAATAGAGCGGGTTTATAAGCTGTGCTTATCAAATGACGCGTTATAAATAATGTATCAGCAGGAATACAAGGTAGATGGAAATATTGCTTTTCCGTTTGCCTTGTATTATACTGATATAGCAAAATGCTTTTTAAAGACAGTTTTGACAAATGAAAAATTTGAAAAGAATGGAGTCTGCATTTATGAGTGAATTTGAAAAAGTAACAACAGGACTGGGTGAAGAATGCGGTGTGTTTGGAGCCTATGATATGGATGGCGGAGATGTTGCACCATCCGTTTATTATGGACTTTTTGCATTGCAGCACAGAGGACAGGAAAGCTGTGGTATTGCGGTAACGGATACATATGGAGAAAGAAAAGTACATTCCAAGAAAGGACTTGGACTGGTAAATGAAGTGTTCGATGAAGAGTCTTTACAGGAATTGAAGGGAAATCTTGGTGTCGGACATGTAAGATATTCGACAGCAGGTGCTTCCAGAGCTGAGAATGCGATGCCGTTGGTTATCAATTATGTGAAAGGGATCCTTGCAATTGCACATAACGGCAATCTGACAAATGCCATTGAACTTCGCCATGAACTGGAGTACACAGGCGCTATTTTCCAGACAACGATTGACTCGGAGGTGATCGCATATCATATCGCCAGAGAACGTCTGAATGTAGAGAAGGCAGAAGATGCGGTAAAAAATGCGATGAAGAAGATACAGGGAGCGTATGCACTGGTTGTCAGTTCGCCGAGAAAGATGATCGGTGCCAGAGATCCGTTTGGATTGAAGCCTCTTTGTATTGGAAAAAGAGATAATACTTATTTCCTGGCTTCGGAGAGCTGTGCGATTGCTGCCGTCGGAGGAGAATTTGTAAGAGACGTAGAGCCTGGAGAGATTGTAAGTTTTACAAAACATGGAATGAAATCAGATAAAACTATGGCAATCGATCCAAAAAAGCAGGCAAGATGTATTTTTGAATATATATATTTCGCAAGAATGGACAGCGTGATCGATGATGTGAATGTATATCATGCGAGAATTGTTGCAGGGAAAGCTCTGGCAGAATCTTATCCGGTTGATGCGGATCTGGTTGTCGGAGTACCGGATTCCGGGCTGGTTGCGGCGAAAGGATATTCGGAACAGTCGGGAATTCCGTATGGCATGGCATTCCACAAGAACAGTTATGTCGGAAGAACATTTATCAAGCCAAAACAGAGTCAGCGGGAAAGCAGTGTGAAGATCAAGCTGAACGTGATCGAAGAGGTTGTAAAGGGAAAACGTATTGTTATGGTAGATGATTCTATTGTACGAGGAACAACCTGTGCGAACATTATCAAGATGCTCAAAAAGGCCGGAGCGAAAGAGGTACATGTAAGGATCAGTTCACCACCGTTCCTGCATCCATGTTATTTCGGAACAGATGTGCCTTCGAATGAACAACTGATCGCACATTCCCATACAACAGAGCAGATCCGTGAGATGATCGGGGCAGATTCGCTTGGCTATATGGAAGTTGATAAATTAAAAAACATGGTCGGTGATCTGGCATATTGTGACGCATGCTTCACCGGTAATTATCCGATGGAAGTACCTGGAAGAGATGTTTCGCTGGCATTTGAATAGAAAACAGGTTAAAATAGTCGGGTGGAAGAATTGACGAAGGAGATTATTAGTATGAGTAATGACAGATATACAAGTCCACTTTCAGAAAGATATGCAAGCAAAGAGATGCAGTATATTTTCTCGCCGGATAAGAAGTTCCGTACATGGAGAAAACTCTGGATCGCACTTGCTGAAACGGAAAAAGAACTGGGACTGGATATTACAGAAGAACAGATTGAAGAATTAAAAGCACATGCAGATGATATCAATTATGATGTGGCAAAAGAAAGAGAAAAGGTAGTCCGTCATGATGTTATGTCTCATGTGTATGCATATGGAAAACAGTGTCCGAATGCAAAAGGAATCATTCATCTTGGTGCGACTTCTTGCTATGTAGGCGATAATACAGATATCATTCTGATGTCGGAAGCGTTGGAGATTGTCAGAAAGAAACTGATCAATGTGATTGCCGAACTCGCAAAGTTTGCGGATGCACATAAGAGTCTTCCGACACTTGCATTTACACATTTCCAGCCTGCACAGCCTACAACAGTAGGTAAGAGAGCAACACTCTGGATGCAGGAATTCATGATGGATCTGGAAGATCTGGAATATGTAAAAGGAAGTTTAAAGCTTCTCGGATCAAAAGGAACGACCGGAACACAGGCAAGCTTTCTGGAACTCTTTGACGGAGATCAGGAGACAATTGATAAGATCGATCCGATGATCGCCAAAAAGATGGGATTTGAGACATGTTATCCGGTATCAGGTCAGACCTATTCACGTAAGGTAGATACCAGAGTGGTAAATGTACTTGCAGGTATTGCAGCAAGCGCACACAAGATGTCCAATGACATCCGTCTCCTTCAGCATCTGAAAGAGATTGAAGAACCATTTGAAAAGAGTCAGATCGGATCTTCGGCAATGGCATATAAGAGAAACCCTATGAGAAGTGAAAGAATTGCTTCACTTTCTAGATATGTGATGGTAGATGCCATGAATCCGGCAATCACATCTGCAACACAATGGTTTGAGAGAACGCTTGACGATTCTGCTAACAAACGTCTCAGTGTCCCGGAAGGATTTCTGGCAATTGATGGTATCCTGGATCTGTGTCTGAATGTTGTAGACGGACTGGTAGTATACCCGAAAGTTATCGAAAAGAGACTGATGTCAGAACTTCCGTTCATGGCAACAGAAAATATCATGATGGATGCTGTAAAAGCAGGTGGAGACAGACAGGAACTTCATGAGAGAATCCGTGAGCTGTCTATGGAAGCCGGACGCAATGTCAAAGAAAAAGGATTAGACAACAACCTTCTTGAACTGATCGCTGCAGATCCTGCATTCAATCTTTCGCTGGAAGAACTGCAGAAGACGATGGATCCTGCAAAATATGTGGGACGTGCGCCGATTCAGGTTGATGTATATCTGAAGAACGTCGTGAATCCTGTGCTGGAAGCAAATAAGGATATTCTTGGAGTAACAGCAGAGATCAATGTATAAGATTCTGTAACAAATAAAAACATGAAAAAGAAAGTGGAGTTTCAGTGAGCAATGGAACATCACTTTCTTTTCTTGTATATATGATTTATAATAAATCCATATGGAAGTATAAGGGGGAAGAAAGCGGATATATGGAAAAGGCTATGGAAAAGATTAAGAATATGAAGAATGGTACAGCGTCAGAAAAACAATACCGGGTCAGAAGGTGCAGATATACGGATCTGGCAATGGTACTTGTGATCGCAGTTTCCATACAGTGTTTCACGAGGCTGGAATATGCAGGGGAAAGATATATTCAAAGCCGGAACGGGTATAAGATAGCCGGCGGCATAATGGAAGGCTGCGGACGGAAAAATGTAAAAGGATATGTGGAAATAAAAGCATCGTGTGTTTCGAATGCGAAGAATATAATCGAAAATTTGTGCGCTCAGGTAGCGGCACCGAATCGAACAATTATGAATGTGACCACATCAACAGCTGATGCCGGAAAAGATGACAGCCGAATTACAAAGCTGCCTGCTGCAGAAGAGATGAACACGTCTGCTTCGGAAGATGGAACTGAGATTTTGAAAGCTGAAAAGAATGCGGACGCTGCACTTGTTGCGGCAGATACAACAACTGCGGAAGCAGCGGTTGAGAGCGCTGAAGAGGACAAGAGCAGCACAGAAGAACAGCAGAGTGGTATGCTGAATCTTGATGGATTTATCATAGGAGAAAATGGCATGATCGAACGTTGTGAGAACCCGTCTCTGGCTGCCGAGGATGGAATTATTATATTGCCGTCAGACGACAGATGTAAGGGAATCGGAGCAGAAGCATTAACTGGAATTACGGGAGTGGAAGAAATCTATATTCCGGCCAATATTACATGGATTGAACCCGGAGCCCTGGAAAAACTGGAAAATCTTATGTATATAGAGGTTGCACCGGACAATCCGGCATATCAAAGCATAGATGGAGTTCTTTACAGCAAAAAGGAGCAGAAAGAAAAGGCATGAATATTCGACAGATAACAGACGGCAAAGAAGATTATATAGAATTGCTTCGTATGGGAGATCCGGATGAATCCAGAATCCGTAAAGTATTGGAAGAAGGTGAACTCTTTTTACTTGAAGAGCATGGAAAACTCCGTACATTGTGCGTGGTTATATTTTCGGAAGAAAAGAAATGTGAGATAAAAAATATTGTAACCATAGAAAAAGACCGTGGCAAGGGGTATGGCCGGTATATGATCCATTATATCTGTGAACATTACTGCTCACAGTATGACTGGGGATATATGAAAAAAGACCGATGCCGGGACATCATGGAATTCTGTGAAAAATGTGGATTCACAGATGAAGATGAGGTATATCTGAAAAAGGAACTGATGTCGGAAATCGACACAAAACGTGTAATTAATCTTGCAATGGAAGCAGGAAGAATGCTTTTGAAAAACGGAGGCGAGATTTTTCGTGTAGAAGAGACGATGATGAGAATCTGTCGTAGATTCGGGGTGAAATATGTGGAGCTGTTTACTTTGAGTCATGGATTGTTTATCTGTGCAGGAACGGATAAAGAAAAGTTGTATACAAAAGTAAAACAGGTACCGCTTTCCTCTACACATCTTGGAATCGTAGCAGAAGTAAATGATCTGTCCCGGGAAATTGCAGCAGGACATGTCGGAATTGAAGAAGCAATAAAGAAGTTAAAGAAGATCGACAAGATGCCGGTCAAGCGTATTCCTTATCAGATAGCGGCGGCGGGATTAAGCGCCGGTGGATTGGGTTATCTGCTTGGCGGAACATCAATGGAAGCATTTGTGGCATTTTTTGTCGGCTGTGTTGTGTTTTCATGGTCACTTTTTGCCGGAAAACACGGTGTTTCAAAGATCCTGGTTCACATTGTAGGCGGGATCATTATTGCCTCTATGGCTTTGGCAGCAATGCAGATTCCGTTTTTAGGGGAACTTAGGATGGAAGGAATCGTGACCGGCGGGATTATGCCGCTGGTGCCCGGACTTGCATTTGTGAATGCGATCCGTGATCTGGCGGACAGTGATTATCTTGCAGGTACAGTTAAAATGATTGATGCGGTTATGGTATTTGTTTATATTGCAATCGGTGTGGGAACGGCGTTGTCGGTATATCATCATGTGTTAGGAGGCATTTTATAATGATCATAAAAATTATAGCAAATCTGGCATGTTCATTTATCGGGACGATTGCATATGCGGTTATGTTTCAGGTGCCGAGAAGGTTCTATATCGGATGCGGAATCACCGGATCGGTGGGATGGATGATGTACAAGTTTGCGTCTGTATATTGTTCGGTTGCAGCTGCGTCCTTTGTAGGAACGGTATGTGCTGTATTGGTTGCGAGAATGCTGACGGTCCGCCTGAAATGTCCGATCACTATCTTTATGATTTCGGGTATCATTACACTGGTGCCGGGAGCTGGCATCTATTTTACAGCGTATTATCTGGTGACAAATCAGTTTGCAATGGCTGCTGCGAAAGGGATCGGAGCAATAAAAGTAGCTTTTGGGATTGTGCTTGGAATTGTCTGCATTGTATCTGTCCCGAGAGAAGTGTTCCAGAAAGAATACTGGGTTGAAAGAAAGATTGCAAAACAACAGAAAAATGGAAAGAGGGATCCGGTAAATCTTCCGGGTGAAAGACACAGATGAAAGATCTGATATAAAAGGTTGCTGTCCGCCTTGGATTTGTGCTACAATGTAGAGACGGATAGTGTTCTAATGTATGTAGCAATACATAGATTTCATACATTTCAAAATAATAATGAAATAGGAGATAATGACAGTTATGAGTAAGGTAAGAACAAGATTTGCACCAAGTCCTACAGGAAGAATGCATGTAGGAAACTTAAGGACAGCGCTGTATACTTATTTGATCGCAAAACATGAAGATGGAGATTTTATCCTCCGGATTGAAGATACAGACCAGGAACGTTTTGTAGAGGGCGCACTGGATATCATTTATCGTACATTGAAAGAGACCGGGCTGGTTCATGATGAGGGTCCGGATAAAGATGGCGGGGTAGGACCGTATGTGCAGAGTGAACGGAATGCACAGGGACTTTATTTGAAATATGCAGAACAGCTGATCGAACAGGGGGATGCTTACTACTGCTTTTGTGACAAAGAACGTCTGGAATCTTTGAAAAGCAAAGTGTCTGACGAGGATGGCGGAACAGAGATTGTTGTATATGACAAGCATTGTCTGCATTTAAGTAAAGAAGAGATTGAAGCGAACCTTGCAGCAGGAAAACCGCATGTAATCCGTTTTAACATGCCAACAGAAGGAACTACTACATTCCACGATGAGATCTACGGAGATATCACAGTTCCGAATGAAGAACTCGATGACCTGATTTTGATCAAATCAGATGGATATCCGACTTACAACTTCGCAAATGTTGTCGATGATCATCTGATGGGAATCACACATGTTGTACGTGGTAATGAGTATCTGTCATCTGCACCAAAATATAACAAGATTTATGAAGCATTCGGATGGGATGTGCCGATATATGTACATTGCCCGCTGATCACAGATGAAAATCATAAGAAACTCAGCAAACGCTGTGGACATTCTTCTTATGAAGATCTGATCGAGCAGGGATTTGTGACAGAGGCAGTTGTTAATTATGTAGCACTGCTTGGGTGGTCACCGGAAGGCAATCAGGAGATATTCTCACTGGAAGAGCTGGTAAAGGCATTTGACTTCCACCGCATGAATAAATCACCGGCTGTATTTGATCTTGGCAAATTAAAATGGATGAACGGTGAATATATCAAAGCTATGGATTTTGATAAGTTCTATGAAAGAGCGGAAGGGTATATCCGCAAAGTTATTACAAAAGATTATGACCTGAAGAAAATCGCAGCATTGGTAAAATCACGAATTGAGATCTTTCCGGATATTGCAGAGCAGATCGACTTTTTTGAAGCAGTACCGGAATATGATACAGCAATGTATTGCCATAAGAAGATGAAAACCAATGAAGAAAATTCACTGGAAGTATTGAGAGAAGTTCTTCCGCTTCTGGAAGCACAGGAAGACTATAGTAATGATGCACTGTTTGCGCTTCTTAAGAGTTATGTTGACGAGAAGGGTGTAAAAGTCGGTTATGTAATGTGGCCAATCCGTACCGCTGTATCAGGAAAGCAGAGTACACCGGGTGGAGCCACAGAGATTATGGAGATTCTTGGAAAAGAAGAATCTGTAAAACGAATCAAAGACGGAATTGAATTATTAAGCAAGTAAGGGGATTCTATGAGTTTAAATCATGCTCAGACAGAGGCAGTCGCCCATAATGAAGGACCATGTATGGTTCTCGCCGGCCCCGGATCGGGGAAAACTCTAACCATTGCAAAGAGAATAGAATATCTGATCATGAAGTATAAGGTAAGGCCAGAAGAAATTCTGGTCATTACCTTTACTAAGTATGCAGCTCAGGAGATGAAAGAAAGAACCAGACGGATCTGTGGTCCGTCTTCTTATGCTGTTACATTCGGAACGTTTCACGGAATCTATTACGGAATCCTGAAATGGGCGTACCGTCTGGAACCATCGAATCTCCTTACGGATGAAGAAAAATATCGGATGTTAAGAACTCTTCTGCCAAAAGTCGGATGGGATCAGGAACCGGAAACGGATGAAGAAAAAGACTATTTGCAGGAACTGGCTGCAGAAATTGGAAATGTAAAGAATAATTGTATGGCTATTGAAGCCTATGAACCGGTAAAATATACAACAGAAAAATTCCGTGCACTATACAAAGATTACGAAGAAGAAAAGAAAAAATGCCGGAAGATTGATTTTGAGGATATGCTGATCCAGTGCAGGGATCTGTTTTTTAATTATCCGGATATTCTGAAAAAATGGCAGGATAAATTCCGGTATATTCTGGTAGATGAGTTCCAGGACGTGAATCAGGCACAGTATGATGTGGTTCGTATGCTGGCTGAACCGCAGAATAATCTGTTTGTAGTGGGGGATGATGATCAGTCGGTATATGGATTTCGTGGAGCAAAGCCGGGAATCATGATGGAATTTATGAAAGATTATCCAAAGGCCAAGAGGGTACTTTTGGATATTAATTACCGCAGCAGTGCTTATATTGTCAATGGTGCTTTAAGAGTGATCGGTAATAATAAAATCCGGTTTGAAAAAAAGATCGAAGCGTTTCAGAAAGCAGATGAAACAGTTCATGTTCAGGAAGTAAAAGACCCTGCGCAGGAGGCAGAATATGTGCTGGAAAAAATAAAGGAATGTCAGGAAAAAGGTATTGCTTATACAGATATAGCTGTGTTGTACCGGACGAATATAGATGCAAGGGCAATGTCGGAACTTATGATGGAATATCAGATTCCGTTCGTGATGAAAGAACATCTGAATAATATTTACGAACATTTTATTGCACAGGATATCAGCAGTTATTTTCACCTTTCACAGGGGGAATATAGCCGGAAATATTTTTTGCAGATCGCAAACCGGCCAAACAGATTTTTCTCAAGGGATAGTATGAAAGGCGGAACAGTTACCTATGATTCGCTCAGAGAATATTACCGGGATAAAAACTGGATGACGGACAGAGTGGATCAGCTGGAATGGGACATGAAGATGATAAAAGACAAAACACCATATGCAGCAATCCAATATATCCGGAAACATATGGGTTATGATGAGTTTTTAAAAGACTATGCGGCATACCGGAAGATTTCAGTGGAAGATCTTTTTGCGGTGCTGGAAGAGATATGGCAGAATTCCAAAGGATATAGAACGATCGGTGACTGGTTTGAACATGTAGAACGATACGGGGAAATATTAAAGGAGCAGAATTGTAAAAAAAATGCGGCAGAGGGTGTGAATCTGATGACAATGCATGCGGCAAAAGGGCTGGAATTTGATACGGTATTTGTGATCGAGGCAGATGAGGGCAGCAGTCCGTATAAGAAAGCAGTGACGGATGAGGAAATCGAAGAAGAGAGACGGCTTTTTTATGTAGCAATGACCAGGGCGAAGAGAAAACTGATCATCAGTTATGTAAAAGAAAAAAACGGGAAAGATATGACTCCTTCCCGTTTTGTGTCCGAATTACTCTTCGACGTCTGATTCATCAAATTCCTGGGAATCCATCCATTCATCAAAAGCATCAGCGGCAATTTCGTATTCGTCATCATCTTCGATGTTGCCGAGATCTGGTTCGCCGTCCTCGGTTTCATTGTATTGATAGAGATAAACATCACCGGCTTCATTAGGTTCAAGATTCTCATCCAGAGGAAGCAGGGCAATGTATTCTTTGCCTGCAGCTTCATATACTGTGAGGATTGCACATTCAATGATCTCATCGTTATCGAGTGTAAGCTCTACGGTTGTGTAGCTTTCAGTTTCCTTTGTGTCGCTCATATCATAGTCTCCTTTACTAACATTAAAACTTATCTTAACTTTAACAAAGAAACGGATAAAAAGCAAGATGATAGTAGTCAAACAGGTAAAAATGTTGTAGAATGTAGCTGTATGTAACGCAATAATAAGGAGGAATAACAACATGATGAAGAAGAGAATGTTAGGAGTGATTGCAGTATTACTCGTATGCATTTTCGCATTATCTGCATGCAAGAAAGAGGCTGGAAAGCCGGTGGATAATGCAGTCAGTGAGAATACAACAGATGATTCGGAGGATACGGATCAGACAGAAGACGCAGGAAAGTACAAGTTTGGGTTCTCTGTGATCGATATGCAGAATCCATATTTTATAACATTGGAAGAAGCTGCACAACAGATCGTAGAAAAAGAAGAATGTACCATGGTGGTAAAAGATCCGGCATCTGATGCGGATACACAGGCAGAGCAGATCAGGGAGATGATCAATGAGGGGATCAATGCAATTTTCCTTTGCCCGGTTGATTGGGAGAAGATCACACCTTCGCTTCAGGCATTGCAGGACGCAGGGGTAAAAATTATTAATATTGATTCACAGGTAAAAGACACAGATTATATTGATGCATATGTGGGCTCTGATAATACAGAGGCAGGGAAGCTTTGTGGCAATGATCTGATTGAAAAGTATCCGGATGGCGGTACAGTTGCAATCCTGGAGGCTACGACACAAAATTCGGTGAATGACCGTATTACAGGGTTTGAGCAGGCAGTTGCCAAGGCGGAAAAAGGGTTTGAAGTTGTAGCGAGAGAAGATACAAACGGAACATTTGACAGTGCGCTGGAAGCAGCCAAGAAGATTTTGGAGGAACAACCGGATGTGACGGCAATCATGTGTGGAAACGACCAGATGGCTGTTGCAGCGAAGACAGCACTGAATCTTGCGAATAATGATCAGACTGTTGTCTACAGTGTAGATGGTTCGCCTGATATTAAGAAGGAATTAATGAAAGCGGATAGTCAGATCGTAGGGACAGTCGCACAGTCTCCGATCAATATCGGGAAAAAAGCAGTCGATATTGCATTGAATGTTCTTGACGGAAAAGATTTTGAAGCAGAGACGGCAATAGACGTATTTATGATTAATAAAGATAATGTTGAAATGTATGGCGCAGACGGATGGCAATAGGCGCAGACGGGCAACGGGAAGGACATAACAGAGATGAGAGAGGTTCAAGGATATCCATTACCACTGGGGGTGCAGATAAGTAAAGACAGGGTTAATTTTTCCATTGCAGTTCCGGCAGATAAGGACTGCCAACTGTTATTATACCGCACAGGGAGAAAGAAACCGTGCAGGCAGTTTGATATGAAACCAATGATCGGTGAAGTGAGGTGTATAGCACTTGAGGATATCGAGCCGGGAGATTATGAATACAATTATCTGATCAATAAAGAAGTTGTAACTGATCCGTACGTAAAAGCAATTGCCGGCAAAGAACGCTGGGGTGTAAAAAAGGAACTGTCAGAACATGAGATCCGGGGACGGCTGCAGATGAGTGATTATGACTGGGAAGGAGATCATACATTACAGATACCTTATCATCAGGTAATAGCGTACAGTCTGCATATCCGCGGATTTACAAGACATCCATCATCAAAAGTAAAGGCGAAAGGAACTTTTCAGGGAGTAATTGAAAAGCTGGAATATCTGAAAGATCTTGGGATCAACCAGATTCATTGTATGCCGGTATATGAATTTGAAGAATGCCAGATATATAGAAATTACTGGGGATACGGTGCGGGAAGCTATTTTGCACCCAAAAGCGCATATTCTGCAGATGGAGACGGCGCCAGAGGACTGAAAGATATGGTGAAGGCATGTCATCGGTCCGGAATAGAGGTCGTTCTGGAGATGCCATTCTGCACGGCTGCAGATAAGATGATGATGTTAGAATGTCTGAGGTATTATGTTATGGAATACCATATAGATGGATTTATATTAAATCCGTTTGTGATTTCGACGGAGAGTGTGCATGCAGATCCGTTTTTGAAAAACACCAAGATTATGGAACACGAGTTGGGATTCCAGACAGTCATGCGAAGATTTCTGAAAGGTGACGAAGGGATGATCCATGACGTGATCTACTGGCTGAAACACCATTCAAAAGAGCAGGGAATCTTTAACTACATTACTGATCAGAACGGATTTACCCTGAATGATCTGGTGTCTTACGATGCGAAACACAATGAGGAGAATGGTGAACATAATCAGGATGGACCGGATTATAATTATAGCTGGAACTGCGGGGCGGAAGGACCGAGCAGGAAAAAGGCAGTAATGGAACTGCGGAATCATCAGATATTTAATGCATTTTTCCTGCTCTTTCTGGCACAGGGAACTCCGTGTATGCTTGCAGGAGATGAGTTTGGAAATTCTCAGAAAGGTAATAATAATGTATACTGTCAGGATAATCCGATAGGATGGACAGATTGGCGGGGACTGGAAAAGAAGAAAGAACTGCATGATTTTGTAAAAGAACTGATTGCATTCCGTAAATCGCATCCGATTCTCACACCGGAGCGAGAACTGCAGGGGATAGATCTTAGCTGTTGCGGTGTGCCGGATGTATCTTATCACGGGGAAGAGGCGTGGCAGATACCGGGGGAAGTGTCGAGCAGGCAATTGGGCGTATATTATAGTGGAGCACAGACAAAAAGCGAGGACTGTTATGTTGCATATAATATGCATTGGCTGGAACATGTATTTGCACTGCCGGCTTTACCAAAGGGATATGGCTGGTATGTGAAAGCGACGACGGAACGGGGGATGTTAGATGTGCCGGTGCTTTTGAAAGATCAGAGAAAATTAGAGTTAAAAGAGCGGTCGGTTACGGTGCTTACAGCAGAACGGATTGTGGAGGTTGAAACGAAGAGAAATGAAAACATTACAACACTTACAGACGATCAATCATCATAAATATCTTGTTATGAAGGAATGCTTTAAAGTAGGACTTTACAGACAGGGACTTCTTCATGACCTGTCCAAATATTCACCGACAGAATTTTTAGTTGGATGCAGGTATTACCAGGGAAATAGAAGTCCGAATAATGCTGAACGGGAGGCAACGGGTTATTCTAAGGCATGGTTACATCATAAAGGACGTAACAAACATCATTATGAATATTGGATCGATTATAGTGTAGATCCGGGGGAAGGTATCATAGGCCTTAAGATGCCGCTTCAATATGTTGTGGAGATGTTCATGGATCGTATTGCGGCATCTAAGACATATCAGGGGGACGCATACAGAGACAGTCATCCATTGGAGTATTATGAGAAGGGAGCCGGGCGGCTTGGAAAAATGATCCATCCGGATACAGCAGGCCTTCTGCACGAATTGTTGAAAATGCTGGCAGAAGAGGGAGAGGAAAAAACTTTCCGCTATATTAAGAGAGTCCTTTTGAAACAGAAGAAATATTAACAGTTTATGCAATAGTTCAAAAAAATAAAAAAATTCAAAAAAACTGTTGACACAATAACAATTTCGATGTATTATATATCTTGTCTTCGCGAGAGAGCAAAGATGAATGCGGAAGTGTCGGAACTGGCAGACGAGCAAGACTAAGGATCTTGTAAGCATTGCGCTTGTGTGGGTTCAAGTCCCATCTTCCGCAGTTATTTTTTGAGAGTAACGAAGACTGAAAATTATATAGTGAATATGCGGAAGTGTCGGAACTGGCAGACGAGCAAGACTAAGGATCTTGTAAGCATTGCGCTTGTGTGGGTTCAAGTCCCATCTTCCGCATTCATCTAAAAGATGGAAACCCTTGATTTGTTTTGGGTTTCTTATTTTTTTGTATACTAATAATTTTTTCTGATTAACGATAAGGAATTTTAATAAAAAAGAGAAAAATTAAAGGAAATCAAAAAGTTTTGTCGAATAATAATAATGAGGAGATTCAAAATGTATTATTCTGATGAGATTATCGAAGAAGTAAGATCAAGAAATGATATTGTAGATGTAATATCTACTTATGTAAAACTGCAGAAAAAAGGCAGCTCATATTTTGGCCTGTGTCCGTTTCACAATGAAAAGTCTCCGTCTTTTTCTGTCAGCAGGCAGAAGCAGATGTATTATTGTTTTGGATGCGGTGCCGGAGGAAATGTATTTACATTTTTGATGGAGTATGAGAATTATACATTTGTTGAGGCGCTGAAATATCTGGCAGACAGAGCAGGGGTAGAACTTCCGGAGGAAGAATACTCGAAAGAGGCTAAAGAACGTGCGGATACAAGGGCAATTCTTTTGGAAATCAACAAAGCTGCAGCGCAATATTATTACGTGCAGCTTAAGAGCAGTCAAGGAGCCGTAGGACTTGGATATTTTAAGAAAAGACAGCTCAGTGACGAGACGATCAAGGCATTTGGTCTGGGTTATTCGAATAAGTACAGTGATGATCTGTACCGTTACTTGAAGTCGAAAGGATATAAGGATGACATGATTGCCAAAGCAGGACTGATCAGTATTGATGAAAAGAATGGTGTGTATGATAAGTTCTGGAACCGTGTGATGTTTCCGATTATGGATGTCAATAGCAGGGTAATCGGATTTGGTGGTCGTGTGATGGGAGATGCAAAACCAAAATATCTGAATTCACCGGAAACAATGGTTTTTGATAAGAGCCGGAATTTGTATGGATTGAACAGGGCAAGACGTACCAAGAAGCCATATTTCCTTTTGTGTGAAGGATATATGGATGTGATTTCACTTCACCAGGCAGGGTTCACCAATGCTGTTGCGTCATTGGGAACTGCGCTGACACCGGGACATGCTGCACTGATCCGCAGATATGTACAGGAAGTGTATCTGACTTATGACAGTGACGGAGCCGGTACAAGGGCAGCATTAAGAGCCATGCCGATTTTACGAGATGCAGGGATTACTGCTAAGATCATAAGGATGGAACCGTATAAAGATCCGGATGAATTTATTAAGAATTTGGGAGCAGAGAAATTCGAAGAACGGATTGCAAGTGCGAGAAATGTATTTATGTACAGTCTGGAAGTGCTGGAGAAGGAGTATGATATGAATTCGCCAGAAGGAAAGACGGAGTTTATGAAAGAAACGGCGAGAAGGCTGACACAGTTTGAAGAAGAGATTGAACGCAATAACTACATAGAAGCAGTGGCGAAAGCCTATCATGTCGGATTTGAAGATCTCAGGAAACTGGTTGGAAAGATGGCGGTACAGGCAGGACTTGCAAAACCGGTTGAAAGACCCAGGGAGATACAGAATAACAGGAAGAATAAAAAAGAAGATGGAATTCTGGTGTCTCAGAAAATACTGCTCACATGGCTGATTGAAAGTGAAGATATCTTTCGACAGATTGAAAAGTATATTACACCGGAAGATTTTTCGGAAGGGCTTTTCCGGCAAGTGGCAGAACTTTTGTATGAACAATATGAAAAGCATGAGGTTAATCCGGCTCAGATCATGAATCACTTTACAGATGAAGAGGAACATCGGCAAGTGGCAGGTCTGTTCCATACGAAGATCAAAGAACTGACAACTGTGAAAGAACAGGAAAAGGCATTGCAGGAGACAATTCTACGGGTCAAAGATCACAGTATTGAAGAAGCGACGAAGAATCTGGATCCTACAGACATTCAGGGACTGCAGCGCCTGATGAATGAAAAAAGAAAAATGCAGGATCTGCGGACACTGCATATTTCCATTAATTAAGGATAAAATATAAACAAGCAATGAGAGGATGGACACTACATGGACGAAAATATCGTAAAATTCCAGGAAAAGTTAAGAGAACTTGTATCACTTGGAAAGAAGAAAAAAGGAATCCTGGAGATTCAGGAAATCAATGATTTTTTCTCTGATATGGAACTTGATTCTGATCAGATGGAAAAAGTATTCGATTACCTGGAAGCAAATAATGTTGATGTGCTCAGAATCAGTAATGATGACGATGATATACCGGATGATATTGTGATGTCAGACGAAGATGATATTGATGTGGAGAAAATCGACCTTTCGGTGCCGGATGGAATCAGCATTGAAGATCCGGTCCGTATGTACCTGAAAGAGATTGGTAAAGTACCGCTTCTGTCGGCAGATGAAGAAGTAGAACTTGCCAAGAGAATGGCAGAGGGCGATGAAGAAGCAAAGAAAAGACTGGCAGAAGCGAATTTGCGTCTGGTTGTAAGTATTGCAAAGCGTTATGTTGGACGTGGTATGTTATTCCTGGATCTGATTCAGGAGGGAAACCTGGGTCTGATTAAAGCAGTAGAAAAATTTGATTATCACAAAGGTTTTAAATTCAGTACTTATGCTACGTGGTGGATCAGACAGGCCATTACGAGAGCAATCGCAGATCAGGCAAGAACAATCCGTATTCCGGTTCATATGGTAGAGACGATCAATAAATTGATTCGTGTATCCAGACAGTTGTTGCAGGAATTAGGACGTGAACCTACGCCGGAAGAGATTGCGGCAGAATTAGATATGCCGGTAGAAAGAGTAAGAGAGATTTTAAAAATTTCACAGGAACCGGTATCATTGGAGACTCCGATCGGTGAAGAAGAAGACAGTCATCTCGGAGACTTTATTCAGGATGATAACGTGCCGGTACCGGCAGAAGCGGCAGCTCAGACACTTTTGAAAGAGCAGTTGGATGAAGTTCTAGATACTCTGACTGAGAGGGAACAGAAAGTATTGAGATTAAGATTCGGTATGAACGATGGACGTGCACGTACACTGGAGGAAGTAGGAAAAGAATTCGATGTTACCCGTGAACGTATCCGTCAGATTGAGGCAAAAGCACTTCGCAAGCTGCGTCATCCAAGCCGGAGCAGAAAATTAAGAGATTATTTAGATTAAGAAAAGAGGCGCCTATGGAACTATCAAAGAGACTGCAGGCAGTTGCAGATCTGGTGACAGAGGGCGCTTCTGTTGCAGATATCGGTACAGATCACGGCTATATTCCTATTTACCTGATAGAACATCATATAGCGGAGAAAGTGATCGCACTGGATATCAACAGAGGTCCCTTGGAGAGAGCCAGAATGCATATAGTCGGCCATGGACTGAAAGAAAAGATAGAAACCAGACTTTCGGACGGATTGGAAAAAGTCCTTCCGGGAGAAGTGGATACGATGATTGCTGCCGGCATGGGCGGCGGTCTGGTGATAAAAATCCTGATGGAAGGAAGAACGGTAGCAGATGCGCTGGATACAATGATCCTGCAGCCACAGTCGGAGATTGGAAAAGTCAGACGATTTTTGAATGAACATCGGCTTCAGATCATAGAGGAGAATATGGTAGAAGAAGATGGGAAATTTTATCCGATGATGAAAGTCATACATGGAGAAAAAGAAGAGTATACTGTATGTGAATATACATATGGAAAATGTCTGCTGAAGCAGCGGCATCCGGTACTCAAGAAATATCTGGACAGGGAGATGGCAATTAAGGAGCATGTATTCGGGCAGCTTTTTAAACATCAGAACAGTGAAAGTGCTGCCAGAAGAATGGAAGAACTGAAAAAGGAGATCATACTGACGCAAGAGGCATTGAAGTATTACGAGTAGAAGAAAGGGAGTATGTAAGATGTTGTGTAGAGATGTAATGAATGTAATTGAAAAAGAATATCCGCTGAATTACGCACTTTCATGGGATAATGTCGGACTTCTGGTGGGGAGAGACGATAAAGAAGTGAAAAAGATATATATCGCACTGGATGCAACAGATGAAGTAATAGATGAAGCGGTTAAGAATGGTGCAGATATGCTGATTACACATCATCCGATGATCTTTTCACCGATCAAGAAAATTCATAATCTTGATTTTGTAGGAGGTCGTATTCTTAAACTGATTCAGAACGACATTTCTTATTATGCAATGCATACGAATTATGATGTACTGGGAATGGCGGAACTTTCCGGAGACAAGATGAATATGAAAGACGCTGAGATACTGGAAGTGACGGCAGAAGGTGATATCGGGGAAGAAGATGAGCCGGAAGGGATCGGCAGAGTATCAGATCTTGAGATTCCTATGACGCTCAGAGAGTGCTGTGAGGATGTAAAAGATGCATTTCATCTGGGAACAGTAAAGGTGTTCGGTAATTTGGAAGACAAAGTGAAGCGTATTGCAATCTGTCCGGGTTCCGGGAAAAGTGTGATCCAGGCAGCCCTGGATAAACATGCAGATGTACTGATTACCGGAGATATCGGTCATCATGAAGGAATTGATGCAGTGGCACAGGGGCTGGCAATCATAGATGGCGGTCATTATGGAATCGAGCACATTTTTATTGAAGATATGAGACAGTATCTGGAAAAGAATCTGAAAGATGTGGAAGTTATTGCGGCTCCGATCATTCATCCGTTTCTGCTTGTGTAAAGATGAGAAAGTCTGTGAGCCAGAGGCAAAATGAGATGAGGAAGTTATGAAACGGCCAAAGTAAAAGTGTGAAAATGAGGTGTGTCTATGAATGATATTTTATATACGGTCCATGTAGATGGAACAGACAAAAAATTCAAAAAAGGAACGACATATCAGGAGATAGCCAGAACATATCAGCAGGAATATCAGCATGATATTGTGCTGGTATTTGTGGATGGACGACTTCAGGAATTGTTCAAGACACTGGAAACTGATTGTGAGTTGAAATTTGTGACGACTGCGGATCCGCTGGGTTATAAAAGTTACCGGAGAAGTATGAGCCTGATGCTCGTGAAAGCAATTTATGATGTGGAAGAACATAAGAATATCGATAAAGTCAGAATTCATTATTCTGTAAGTAAGGGTTATTATTGCACGATAGAAGGAAATATTGATCTTACACAGGAATTTCTTGATCGTGTAGAAAGCCGTATGAGAGCTATGGTGGAAATGGATCTTCCTATCAGAAAAAAAAGCGTGCATACAGATGATGCAATTGCAATGTTCGGACAGCATGGCATGCACGATAAAGAACGGCTGTTCCATTACCGGAGAGTGTCTCGGGTGAACATTTACAGTTTGAATGAATTTGAAGATTATTATTATGGATATATGGTACCGAGTGCCGGATATCTGAAATATTTTAAATTGTACCTGTACGATGAGGGATTTGTGATTCAGATGCCGGTGATGAATGAGCCGGAAGCAGTACCTCCGTTCGAACCGCAGAATCACTTGTTCCGTGTGCTGCAGGAATCAACCAAGTGGGGAGATATTCAGGGTATCGAAACAGTTGGAGACCTGAACGACAAGATTACAAAAAGTGATGTGAACGAATTGGTATTGGTGCAGGAAGCACTTCAGGAAGAAAAAATTGCACAGATCGCTGAACAGATCAAAGAGCGTTCGGATGTCCGCTTTGTATTGATTGCAGGACCATCGTCTTCGAGTAAGACTACTTTTTCACATCGACTGTCTGTGCAGCTGCGGGCGAATGGATTGTGTCCGTATCCGATTGCTGTGGACAATTATTTTAAAGAACGCGAAGAGACACCAAGAGATGAGAATGGAGAATTTGATTTTGAAGGACTTGGTGCGGTTGATGTGGAATTATTCAATCTTCAGCTTCAGGAACTCCTGGAGGGAAAAGAAGTCGTAATACCGGAGTTTAACTTTGTAACCGGTCATAAGGAATACAAAAGAAGGCCAAAGAAATTAAAAGAAAACGAAGTGCTGGTAATTGAGGGAATTCATTGCCTGAATCCGGAACTGACCAGAAAGCTTCCGGATGAAAATAAGTTTAAAATTTATATCAGTGCACTTACACAGCTGAATATTGATGAGCATAACCGTATCCCGACAACAGATGGACGTCTGATCCGCAGAATTGTACGCGATGCAAGAACCAGAGGTACATCAGCAAAGGAGACGATCCGTATGTGGCCGGCGGTGAGAAAAGGAGAAGAGAGGAATATTTTTCCTTATCAGGAAGAGGCAGATGTGATGTTTAATTCAGCATTGATCTATGAACTTGCAGTATTGAAACCATACGTAGAAGCTCAACTCTTTGGAATTGAACGAGACTGTCCGGAATATTTGGAAGCAAAACGTTTATTGAAATTCCTAGATTATTTTGTTGGAATCGGAAGTGAGAATGTACCGGCGAATTCATTACTTAGAGAGTTTATAGGGGGCGGGTGTTTTCACGTGTGATTTTTGGGGATTTAATTCATTAACTGGGAAGCGGCCTCTCAGTCCTTGAAGGAAACAATAGATAAGGCTTCTTGTTCAGGTTCCATACCATAAGAAACACTAAG
>NZ_JAOQJW010000010.1:0-58431 GCF_025567265.1 Dorea amylophila
ACCTAAAAGCAAAGGAACTACGCTCAAACTCGGCGTTCGCCTCAAACACGTTCGCTTCGTTCCTTTAACGGTGCTTCTGACTCTCTAATTGTTTCTAACGGCATTCCACATTCACAATAATCCTTATCTATTGTGTCCTTCAAGTCGTGACTGACTGCGGATGTTAATAAATGAAATGCCCGGAAGTGTAACCCGGTGTAGGCCACTACGGTTACGCATTTGTCATTTCATTTGTAAGGCATTTGACACACACGCCCTTTTTGTATACCTGTAGATTCTATCTATTACTGAATTAACTCTTCCGCATGTTTAAGCGCGGCTGATATATTTGGACAGAAATTCTCACGTCCAACCAAATCTACGAATCCGGATTTTTTCATAACATTCAGAGGCTGTTTATTTACATGCGAGAATACCAGCGTAATTCCTTTATTTTCACATACCTTTGTAAGATTGAATAATGCGTTCATAGCAGTACTGTCAATTGCAGGAACACTTCGCATACGAAGAACCAGACAGCGTGTAAAGTCTTTGACAACAATGTGTTCGATTGCATCTGCAGCGCCGAAGAATAATGGTCCGGTGATTTCGTAGACACGGATCTGCAATGGCAGTTCCTTCAGTTGTTCATCAACATCCGGGGTGTCATCATCTACATAGACCCAGCTGTCTACATGAGTTTCTTCGCTCATACGTTTGATGAAGAGGAGACATGCAAGTACCATACCGATCTCAATCGCAACCACCAGATCAAACAGGATGGTCAGAAGGAATGTGGTGAACAATACAATGATGTCGCTCTTCGGAGCGGTGCGCACCAGATGGGTGAATGTACGCCACTGGCACATATTATAGGCAACGATGAACAGGATCGCTGCAATAGTCGGCATCGGGATCATTCCGGCAAATGGCATCAGGACAACAAGTACGATGACCAGTGTGACGGAGTGGACTATTCCGGCAACGGGTGTACGTCCGCCGTTTTTGATATTGGCAGCAGTTCTTGCAATTGCACCTGTGGCAGGGATTCCTCCAAATAAAGCAGAAGCAATATTACCTGCACCCTGTGCAACCAGTTCCATGTCGGAACGGTGCTTCCCGTTGATCATTCCGTCTGCAACAACGCAGGAAAGAAGTGATTCGATGGCAGCAAGTACAGCAATGGTAAATGCATTTGGAATCGCATTCTGGACAATCTGTACATTAACCTCCGGCAGATGGAATGAAGGAAGGGAATTGCTGATCGTGTAAAGATTCCCAATCGTGGAGACCTTAAGCGGCAGGAATTGTACCATCAGGCTTCCGGCAATAACGGCGATCAGCGATCCCGGAATTCTCTTTAAGAGCATCGGTGAGATGATCAGGATCGCGAGACTTACGATTCCGACGATTAAGGCATCTGTATTTATCGTAGAGATATTTTCTGCAAATGCTTTGAATTTTTCGGTCGTTTCGATTGGTTTTACTCCGTCGGGATAAGTTATGCCGAAGAAATCTTTCAATTGCCCAATCACGATCGTAACTGCAATTCCTGAAGTGAAGCCCGTTGTGATCGTATATGGAATGAATTTGATCAGGCTTCCAAAATGGCAGAATCCCATCAGGATCAGAAAGATACCTGCAAGGATGGTTGAAATCACAAGTCCGTCTAACCCGTCTTTTGCAACGATACCTGCAACGATAGTTGCAAATGCAGCAGTAGGTCCGGCAATCTGGACACTGCTTCCGCCAAGTGCAGAGATGACAAATCCTGCAACAATCGCAGTGAAGATTCCGGCTTCCGGTCCGACACCAGATGCAAGTGCAAGTGCTATGGACAGCGGAAGTGCAATGATTGCGACAATGATTCCTGAGGTCACATCTTTTACAAACTGGGAACGGTCGTAAGATTTCAGTGAAGTCAGTAACATTGGTTTTAATGAGTTCATATGTTGATTTTACCCTCTCTCTCTTTTTTATTCCTCTAATCTATAAAAACAACAATTCAGTATAACATAGGAAGCAATTTGCAAAAACCGGGAACTGAGATGTTTATATTTATGTACAATTCCGGAAAAGTAAAATCTCCGGAAACATTATGTTAGATTAAGGAAAAGTATCGGGGAAAAGCTTGAAATTCATATTCTGAGCGTTTATAATATGTTGCGGGCAGTTATATGCCGCACAAAATAGTTAGAAAATAAATAATAAAATTCAAAGAAAAAGGCAGGTGAACAGAATGGACGGTTGCGATAGTCATGGGCGAAGTAGCAGCATAGGATGGGAACAAAAAAGTTTATTAAGCAACAGTCGGTTCTGTTGGATGTAAGTATCGTTGCGATATACATTATAGATTTCTTTTATTTCTTATCCTATTTCCCAATGAGTATGACAAGTGAATAGTAGCAGTCGTTGATGGAGGATATGATCGTTACATATCCTGCAGTGTATTTGTGGTGAAGAAAACCGGGCAATCTGTGCCACGGTTATATTTCACGTGAGGAAAAAAGGGTAGGAGGTAAAGGTATGGAAAATAAAGATTACACAGTTGAAATACTGGAAATCATCAGAAGCAATATATCACCGGGGATTATGAGAAGCAGACTGGAAGATTATCATGCGAATGACCTTGCTGAAGTATTTCCGCAGCTGAAGATCTCCGAAAGAAGAAAAATCTGTAGAATTCTGGATCTGGACATGCTTTCAGACATCTTTGAGCATATTGATGAACAGGCAGCAGCCGAATATCTGGATGAGATGGATATCAAGAAAGCAGCAGCAATCCTGTCTGCGATGGAGACAGATGCTGTAGTAGATGTTCTGCAGATGATGCCAAAGGAGAAGAAGAATCTTCTGATAGAATTAATGGATGACGATGCCAGAAAGGATATGGCAATTATCGCTTCCTTTGATGAGGAGGAGATCGGAAGCAGAATGACAACAAACTGCATCATGATCCGTGAGAATCTGACGGTGAAGCAGGCAATGAGCAGTCTGGTTGATCAGGCGGCAAAGAATGATAACATTTCTACGTTATTTATGGTAACAGAAGATAATACATTTTACGGAGCAATGGATCTGAAAGATCTGATCATTGCGAGAAGAGAATCCCCGCTGGAGGATCTGATCGCAACATCGTATCCATATGTATATGGTAATGAGCTGATCGATGACTGTATTGAGAGACTGAAAGATTATTCCGAGGATTCGATTCCGGTACTGGATAATGACAACAAGCTCCTAGGAGTCATCACATCCCAGAGCATGGTAGATCTGGTCGATGACGAGATGGGTGAAGACTATGCGAAGTTCGCCGGTCTGACCGCAGAGGAAGATCTGAAGGAGCCGTTAAAGGAGAGTATCAAGAAGAGACTTCCATGGCTGCTGGTATTATTAGGTCTTGGAATGATCGTTTCATCTGTAGTCGGTCTATTTGAAGAAGTGGTAAGCCAGCTTACGATTATCATGTGCTTCCAGTCACTGATCCTGGATATGGCAGGTAACGTAGGTACCCAGTCACTGGCTGTAACAATCCGCGTACTGATGGATGAATCGCTGACCGGAAAGCAGAAGGCAGAGCTGGTATTTAAGGAAATGAAGATTGCATTCTCGAACGGTTCGATCCTGGGAATTCTGTCGTTTGCACTGATCGGACTTTACATTGCATTATTCAAAGGAAAGACGTTTGTATTCGCATATGCGGTATCTGGATGTATCGGAGTCTCACTGCTGTTGGCAATGGTAATCTCGGGAGCGGTCGGAACATTGATCCCGCTGTTCTTCAAGAAGATCCATGTAGATCCGGCGGTAGCGTCCGGACCACTTATCACAACGGTCAATGACCTTGTAGCGGTTATATCATATTATGGACTGAGCTGGATCTTCCTGATCAATATGATGCATCTGGTCGGATAAATATGGAATAAATATGGAAGAAGTCATATATCAGATTATAATGGCATGAATCTGATATATGACTTTTTGTATATGTATTTATGGATATAGAGAGACATGATAAGTAATGTGATATATATAAAATATCATTTTAACAAATAAGTTATATCTATATATAATAAAAACAGAAGTTTTTTGAAAATATTCAATAAAAGGAAAACAGGAGGAATTACTTATGAACATCGGAGTAACAGAAATCAGCCCAAGAGCGGTGCAGAGAGCAGCAGAGAAGAATTTTAAAAGCGGGTATTACTGTTGTGAGGCATTGATGTGCACCATCCGTGATGAATTTAAACTGGATGTACCAAAAGAAGTCATTGCAATGTCATCCGGTATGGCTGTCGGAGCAGGCAAATCGGGATGTGTCTGTGGCGCATTCAACGGAGGTCTGCTTGCACTTGGAATGTTCTTCGGAAGAACAGAGCAGGACGGGCCAACCAATCCAAAGAGCGTAAAATGTATGGAACTGGTTCACGAACTGCATGACTGGTTCAAGAAAGCTAATGGGAAGAATGCAATCTGCTGCAGAGTTCTGACAAAAGAATTCAACATGGGACAGGGTGAGCACAAAGAACAATGTATCTTTTTCACAGGACTGTGTGCATGGAAAGTAGCACAGATTGTCTGTCGTGAACTGGGAATCAAGAATCTGGACGAAATTGATGAACCGGCAGAACGTCGTGCAATTGCAGATATCTAGAATACATAGATACAGACTAGAAAGGAAGACAAGATATTATGAAAGATGTAATCAAAAAAATACCGATTCCAATCTGCGGAGTCATGCTTGGAGCGGCAGCTTTAGGTAACCTGCTTCAGAGCTATTCAGAAGGAATCCGTTATGTGTGTGGAGTGTTCGCAGCATTTCTGCTGATCCTGGCACTTCTGAAGCTAATTATGTTTCCGGGAGCTGTGAAGGAAGATATGAAGAATCCGATCATGGCAAGCGTATCAGGAACATTTCCGATGGCACTTATGATCTTAAGTACCTATGTAAAACCATTCATCGGACAGGCGGCTTATTATATCTGGCTGTTTGCGATCGCATTACATATCGTGCTGATTATTTATTTTACGGTGAAATTTGTATTTAAATTGCAGATGCCAAAGGTATTCGCAAGTTATTATATCGTATATGTTGGAATTGTCGTTGCATCAGTCACGGCACCTGCTTATGAGAAACTTGCAATCGGAAGTGCAGCATTCTGGTTTGGATTTGTGACACTGATCCTGTTACTGATCCTGATTACATACCGCTATGTGACGGTGAGAGAAGTACCGGATCCGGCAAAACCACTGATCTGTATCTATGCGGCACCGACAAGCCTCTGTATCGCAGGATATGTACAGTCTGTCATGCCGAAATCTTACGGATTCCTGATGGGAATGTTTGTAGTTGCAACGGTGATCTGCATTTTTGCACTTGTAAAAGCAATCGGCTATCTGAAGATGCCATTCTTCCCAAGCTATGCGGCATTCACCTTCCCATTTGTCATCAGTGCGATCGCTTCAAAACAGACGATGGCATGTGCAATGAATATGGGACATCCGATGCCGTTCCTGAAATATGTGGTATTGATCGAGACGATTATTGCGGTTGTTCTGGTTGTGTATACTTATATCCGATTTATGGGATTTATCTTTGGTGGAAAGAAATAAATAAAATAATAAAAAATAATAAAGAGTGGCTGCTTGTTGTAGGGCAGCCGCTCTTTGTGTTCTTGCATAGCCTTGAAAAAAAGGTTATACTTTATGATATGTTTTTTTATTTGACATGACAGTTAATAATAAGATGTATATGGAAGCATCGCTAAACCGGAATTAGGGAATTGCAATTTGCAGGAAAGAAAATATTCGAGGTAGCAGGGTGAAATGGTAAAGATAGATCTGATCACAGGATTCTTAGGATCCGGAAAGACAACATTTATAAAAAAATATGCAAAATATCTGATCGACAGTGGGGCAAATATCGGAATACTGGAAAATGATTACGGTGCAGTCAACGTAGATATGATGCTGTTAAAAGATCTGGAAGGCGAGAACTGTGAACTGGAGATGATTGCCGGAGGATGTGATGCGGAATGCCACAGAAGACGTTTCCGTACAAAACTGATTGCAATGGGAATGTGCGGCTATGACCGTGTGATCGTAGAGCCGTCGGGTATCTATGATGTGGATGAATTTTTCGATGTATTACGGGATGATCCGATCGACAGATGGTATGAGATTGGGAATGTGATCACGGTCGTTGACGCAAAACTGGAGGAGAAACTGTCGGATGAAGCAGACTATCTGCTGGCATCCGAGGCTGCGAATGCAGGATGCATCGTACTCAGTAGAAGCCAGGAAGCGTCGGAGAAAGAGATTGAAAATACAGTCTCACACCTGAATGCTGCAATGGAGAAAGTACAGTGCAAAAGAAGATTTAAGGATGAGATTGTGGTAAAAGACTGGACGGCATTTGATGAGGCAGATTATGAGACATTTTTATCCTGTGGATATGTACCGGAGAATTACCGGAAGATGCATATCGAAGAGGGAGAGGCATTTAAATCCCTGTATTTTATGAATCTGGATAAGACGACAGACGAGATCATAGAAGCAGCAAAGAACATTCTGGAGGATAAAGAATGTGGACGAGTATTCCGTGTCAAAGGATTCTTGAAAGATGAAGCTGGCGAGTGGCTGGAATTAAATGCCACACATCAGGAGATGAGAATTTGTCCAATTCCGGAAGGACAGGAAGTTGTGATCGTGATCGGAGAAGAACTGAATGAGGAGAGGATACAGCAGTATTTTTGATCTCCGACAGACTTCCATTGGGTGAGATCAATGAAGTATTCAAAATCCGTGGCAAAAATGGTAAAATGATGATATTCCCAAACGAATAAAATATGACAATCAAAAGGAGGAAGAACAACATGAAAAATTACGCAACAGGAATCCAGCACATCGGAATTCCAACAAAGGACATGGAAGCAACAAAAGCATTTTTTGCAAAACTTGGTTTTGAACCGGCATTTGAGACGGTGAATGAGGGTGCAAAAGTAGCATTCTTAAAATTAGAAAACCTGGTGATCGAGACATATGAATCAGATGAGGCAACGATGAAAGCCGGAGCCATTGATCATGTCGCAATTGATGTAAAAGATATCGAAGAGACATATAAAGAAGTCTGTGCAATGGATCTGAATACGACAAATGACGAGATTCATTTCCTGCCATTCTGGGACAATGGAGTAAAATTTTTTACGATTAAAGGACCTAATGAAGAGAAGGTAGAGTTTAGTCAGTTTCTGTAATTCTTTGTGAAATATAGAGTTTATTAGAAATGCATCAGGCATGTTAATGAAATAACTAAAAATATTTGTTGAAAAGGCAAAAAAAATTGATGCATTTCAACAAAAGGAACTGGAAAGAGAATTGTATATAATAGATGAAAAACAAAAAAATGACAAATGTCATTGAGAAAAATTGTGCACTGTGATATAGTAAACGCAGTTGAACAAAAGAGTTGAGATAGGAGAGCGGATACAAGTAATCAAACGATTGCTTTTAGTCGCGCTCCTTTTTTTGAAAAATAATACAAAATGTAATAGAATAAATTGAAAATATAAAAGTTTGACAAAAGGATGAGAGATGGAAAAATGGATCAGATATTTTATGATGCAGTCGGGAGTAATCCGATCATTGCGGCTGTGAAAAGTATGGAAGATATAGAAAAATGTTGTGCAATAGAAGAGATACAGGTGATTTTTATATTATTTGGAGATGTCTGTTCGATAGACAGGATTGTAAAACGGGTGAAAGATGCCGGAAAGGTTGCGATGGTACATGTAGATCTGATCAGCGGACTCAGCCCGAAAGAAATTTCGGTAGAATATCTGCAAGAACATACAGAAGCAGATGGAATCATATCAACAAAGCCGTCACTGATCAAGAAAGCGAAAGAACTTGGAATGTATACGGTTCTCAGATATTTTCTGTTGGACTCCATGGCATTTGAAAATATCAGACAGCAACAACATATGGTGAGACCGGATTTTATAGAAGTACTTCCGGGTGTGATGCCAAGAGTGATCAAACGGATCTGTGCTTCAGTGAGGACACCGATCATAGCAGGAGGATTGATCACAGATAAGGAAGATGTGATGGCTGCATTATCAGCCGGAGCAATTGCAGTATCATCAACCAATCATCAGGTATGGAAGATGTAATAACTGTATAAGAGAAAACAGAGTATTTAATTGCTTGAGGGAGCAATTTAAATAGAACGCATGCGAAAAAGTAACAAGCAAAATGAAACGAAAAATCAGGAGGAAATGAATATGGCAAAATATGTAATGGCATTGGATGCAGGAACTACCAGTAACAGATGTATTCTGTTTAATGAGAAAGGTGAGATGTGCAGTGTGGCACAGAGAGAATTCACACAGTATTTCCCAAAACCGGGCTGGGTAGAGCATGATGCAGATGAGATCTGGGCAAGTATGCTTGGTGTTGCGGTAGAAGCAATGAATATGATCAATGCAGAGGCAGAAGATATTGCAGCGATCGGTATCACAAATCAGCGTGAAACAACAATCGTCTGGGATAAAGAAACAGGAGAACCGGTACATCATGCGATCGTATGGCAGTGCCGCAGAACATCAGAATATTGTGATTCCTTAAAAGAAAAAGGATTAACAGATAAATTCCGTGAAAAAACCGGACTGGTCATCGATGCATATTTCTCTGGAACAAAGGTAAAATGGATCCTTGATAATGTGCCGGGAGCAAGAGAAAGAGCAGAAAGAGGAGAATTATTATTTGGAACCGTTGAGACATGGCTGATCTGGAAACTGACGAAAGGTGCAGCACATGTGACAGACTATTCGAATGCATCACGTACGATGTTATTTAACATTAATACACTGGAGTGGGATGACGAGATTCTGGAAGAACTGGATATTCCAAAATGTATGTTACCGGAACCAAAACCATCAAGCTGCATCTACGGAGAGGCAGATCCATCTTATCTCGGAGGTCCGATCCCAATCGCAGGAGCAGCAGGAGATCAGCAGTCAGCTTTATTCGGCCAGACATGTTTCAATGCCGGAGAAGCAAAGAATACATACGGAACAGGATGTTTCCTTCTGATGAATACAGGAGAAAAGCCGGTATTTTCTAAAAATGGTCTGGTTACGACCGTTGCATGGGGATTAGACGGCAAAGTAAATTATGCGCTGGAAGGTTCGATCTTTGTAGCAGGAGCAGCGATCCAGTGGTTGAGAGATGAACTTCGTATTATTGATTCTGCACCGGATTCTGAATATATGGCAAAGAAAGTTAAAGATACGAATGGATGTTATGTAGTACCTGCATTTACAGGACTTGGAGCACCACACTGGGATCAGTATGCAAGAGGAACCATTGTAGGAATTACACGTGGAGTGAACAAATATCACATTATCCGCGCAACACTGGAATCACTGGCATATCAGGTAAATGATGTTCTTGTTGCAATGAAAGCAGATTCCGGAATCGATCTTGCTGCACTGAAGGTTGACGGCGGCGCAAGTGCCAACGATTTCCTGATGCAGACACAGGCGAATATCATTAACGCACCGGTAAACCGTCCGCAGTGTGTAGAGACAACGGCAATGGGAGCTGCTTATCTTGCAGGTCTTGCAGTCGGATACTGGGAAAGCAAAGAAGATGTGATCAAGAACTGGGCAATTGATCAGACATTCGAGCCTAAGATTGATGACGAGCAGAGAAGCAAGATGATCAAAGGCTGGAACAAAGCTGTAAAATATGCTTACGGCTGGGCAAAAGAAGATTAAAAACTGAATAAAGACAGGTAATAGGAGCTGTTGCAGCGGTATTGCTTTTTGGTGCTATTCCGTGGTAAAATGACAAAGAAAATAGAACAAGAGGCGTGAGAGAAGAGAGCCTGACAGGATAACCGCATATTCGTGATGCGTTTACTTGTCAGGCTTTTTTTAAAAAAATCATACAGGTATTAGATAAGGAGAGATAAAAATATGTATGATGTGATAATAATTGGAAGCGGAGTCTCAGGCTCGGCAGCAGCAAGGGAGTTGTCCCGTTATAAAGCAAAGGTATGTGTATTAGAAAAAGAAGAAGATGTCTGCTGTGGAACGTCAAAAGCCAACAGTGGAATTGTACATGCAGGATATGATGCAAAAGAAGGATCATTGATGGCAAAGTTAAATGTCCGCGGAAATGCAATGATGGAACAGTTGTCGAAAGAACTGGATTTCCCATTTCAGAGAGTTGGTTCGCTGGTAATTTGTCTGAGAGAAGAAGATATGGATAAATTGCAGGCATTATACGACAGAGGAGTGGCAAATGGCGTGCCGGGACTTCAGATCCTGAACAGAGAAGAAGTGCTCGAAATGGAGCCGAATATTGTAGATAATGTATATGCAGCACTTTATGCACCATCAGCCGGAATCGTATGTCCATTTGGATTGAATATTGCGATGGCAGAAAATGCCTGTGAAAATGGTGTGGAATTCAAATTTGATACAAAAGTACAGAGATTGGAAAAAAAGGATGATATCTGGGAAATTCACACGAATCAGGGTGTATTCAAGACGAAATATGTGGTGAATGCGGCCGGTGTTTATGCAGACAAATTCCACAATATGGTCAGTGAAAAGAAGATACACATCACACCAAGAAGAGGTGATTATTGTCTGTTGGATAAAACAGCAGGCGCACATGTGAGCAAGACAATATTTACTCTGCCAAATGAATTCGGAAAAGGAATTCTGGTTACACCGACTGCACACGGCAATCTCCTTCTTGGACCGACAGCGATCGATATAGAAGAAAAAGAAGGAACGAATACGACAAGAGAAGGACTGGATCAGGTACTTACAAAAGCAGGACAGAATGTAAAAGATATACCGATGCGTCAGGTAATTACTTCATTTGCAGGACTTCGTGCACATGAAGAAGGACATGAATTTATCATAGAAGAAGTAGAAAATGCGAAAGGATTTATTGACTGTGCAGGAATTGAATCTCCGGGACTTACCAGTAGTCCGGCAATCGGTGAGATGGTTGCGGGGATTTTGAAAGAAAAGCTTCATTTGGAAGAAAAAGAAAATTTCATTGCAACAAGAAAAGGAATCCTGGATCCAAATACTCTGACTAAAGAAGAAAGAGTGACATTGATCAAAGAGAAACCGGCATACGGTAATATTATCTGCCGATGTGAGATGATCACAGAAGGTGAGATTATCGATGCAATCCATAGACCACTTGGAGCAAAGTCATTAGACGGCGTAAAGCGCAGAACCAGAGCAGGTATGGGGCGGTGCCAGGCCGGTTTCTGTTCCCCTAGAACGATGGAGATACTGGCAAGAGAACTGAATATTCCGATGTCAGAGATCACGAAATCCGGCGGAAAATCCCAAATTATCACAGGAACGAATAAGGATCAGCTGTAATAGAAAAAGGAAGATAGATTATGAAAACATACGATATAGTAATTATTGGCGGAGGCCCGGCAGGACTTGCGGCGGCCGTATCAGCAAGAGAAAATGGGATTCAGGATATTCTGATCCTGGAAAGAGATAAAGAACTGGGTGGAATTCTGAATCAGTGTATTCATAATGGTTTCGGTCTTCATACATTTAAAGAGGAACTGACAGGACCGGAATATGCCGGAAGATTCATCAAACAGGTAACGGATCTTGGAATCGAATACAAATTACATACGATGGTTATGGACATCAGCCCAGATAAAATTGTAACAGCGATGAACCGGGAAGAAGGATTATTTGAAATACAGGCAGGTGCAGTCATCCTGGCTATGGGATGCCGTGAGCGTTCCAGAGGTGCATTGAACATTCCAGGATATCGTCCAGCAGGCATTTATTCAGCAGGAACAGCGCAGCGGCTGGTCAATATGGAAGGATATATGCCGGGAAGAGAAGTTGTAATCTTAGGCTCTGGCGATATCGGGCTGATCATGGCAAGACGTATGACACTGGAAGGTGCAAAGGTCAAAGTTGTAGCAGAACTGATGCCGTATTCCGGTGGTTTAAAGCGTAATATTGTACAGTGTCTGAATGACTATGATATTCCTTTGAAATTAAGCCACACGGTTGTAGATATCAAAGGAAAAGAAAGAGTTGAAGGAATCACACTGGCAGAAGTGGACGGTAAAGGAAAGCCGATTCCGGGAACAGAAGAAGAATACACTTGTGATACGTTATTACTTTCCTGCGGACTGATTCCGGAAAATGAGATATCCAGAGGTATGGGCGTAGATATGAATCCTGTGACATCCGGACCGAAAGTCAATGAAAGCCTGGAGACTAATATCGAAGGTGTATTTGCATGTGGAAATGTACTGCATGTACATGACTTGGTGGATTTTGTGTCGGAAGAAGCGAAGACTGCGGGAAGAAATGCAGCGGAATATGTGAAGAACTTACAGGCAGATACCGACGATAGAGATAAGCATAGCAGGGAAGAGGCAGCGGAGATTGTATTGAATCCGGTAGAAGGCGTGCGTTATACAGTTCCAAGTACCATTAATCCGGTTCATATGGATGAGAATCTTACGGTGCGCTTCCGTGTGGGCGGTGTATACAAGAACTGTTATGTAAGTGTATATTTTGATGAAGAACGTGTGATACATAAGAAACGTCCGGTTGTTGCACCGGGAGAGATGGAGCAGATTAAACTTACGAAAGAACAGCTTATGAAGTATCCGGGTCTGAAGACAATTACAGTAAAGATAGAGGAGGCGTAGAGGATGGGAACAGTAACAACGAGAGAACTGACATGTATCGGCTGTCCGATGGGCTGCCCTCTGATCGTGACAATGGAAGCCGGTGAAGTGATCAGTGTAACAGGAAATACCTGCAAACGAGGAGACGTATATGCAAGAAAAGAAGTGACTAATCCAACCAGAATCGTAACTTCTACGGTAAGAGTATCCGGCGGTGATGCGGATATGGTATCGGTGAAGACAAAGGAAGATATTCCGAAAGGAAAAATCTTTGAATGTGTGAAAGCACTGAAGAGTGTGGAAGTTCCGGCACCGGTACATATCGGAGATGTACTGGTGAAGGATGTGGCCGGTACCGGTGTGGATATTGTGGCGACGAAAAATGTAGAATCTATATAAAATTTACAACCGCTACAAAATACATAATGGATATGAAATATACAAAATATGTGAAAATTTGCTATAATGGGTTCAGATTTAAAAAGATAAAAATGGAGAGATGATCGTGGAACCATATTATTATAGCAAGATGAACAAAGTACAGCAGGCAGCCTATCATGCAATTCGGCAGGGACTGCTTGAAATCTCAGATTCAATACAGATTCCAGGAATGGAGGCGGAGGAACTTTATAATGTATTCTTCCGCCTGCGTCTGGATCATCCGGAAATTTTCTGGGCAACCGGGTATAAGTACAAGTATTATCCGGATTCGCCCAATTTCATTTTTATCCCGGAATATTTATTTGATAAAAACAAAATAAAGGAACATCAGAAAGCACTGAAGTCCAGAGTAGAAAAGCTCGTAAGACCGGTAAAAGATAAATCCGAATGGGAAAAGGAAAAATATGTACATGATTTCATCTGTGCAAATGTACACTATGATAAATTAAAAAAGTCATATTCCCATGAGATCATCGGACCGCTCGGACAGGGTGTCGGGGTCTGTGAAGGGATTGCAAAATCAGTGAAAGTGCTGTGCGACGCACTCGGGATCTGGTGTATGATCGCAGTCTGCGGTAACAATCCGGAGAAAGGGATCAAATACCGTCATACTTGGAACATTGTGAGAATTGGTGGAAATTATTATCATCTGGATGCGACATTTGACAATACACTCGGAAATGACAAAAAAGAAATCCGCTACGACTATTTCAACCTGGATGATAAAAGCATTTTCAGAGATCATGAGCCGCTGATCGCTCCGGCACCAAAGTGCGAAGAAGGGGACCATTTCTATTATAAAGAGAAGAAACTGTCGTTTACAAAGACAGAAGATGTATATAGAAGAGCATTACAGACCGCAAAAAAAGGAAGAGTATTTACGTTTCACTGGCGGGGCGGTTATCTGACGAAAGCTGTTTTGGAAGAACTTCTGGAGCTGATTCAGAAAGCCGGAAAAGAAAAGCAGAAGAATGCAAGGATCAGTTTGAACTGGCCGCAGGCGGTATTGCGATTTGATTATGTAGAGGATCATGGGGAAGTGGAACCGGAAGTTGTGGTTGAAGAGGCAAATGAAGGAGAGAAAGAATAGTGGATGCATTTGTAATGTTGCAAGAGCTTCTGGAACAGGAACAGTTTGAGCTGATTTTTCCGGAGCGATCAATTTCAGGGCAACCGGATATCCGGCTGGTATATCTGATGAATGATGCGGTGGAAAGCTTTCTTGTATTTCACAATGCCAGAATGACAGGGGAATACAGACCGGACTATGAAGGAGAGATATCGGCATCGATGAGTTTTGAAGATAAGGAGTACATTCTTGTGGTCCATCAGGGAGATTCAGTCGTCACGATATTTTTCGAAGATCTGCTGACAGATGTCCATCTGTATAATTATGGGGAAATCGGACATTTCTGGATGAAGGATTATGAATATCTGCGGCAGCTGGAATACCGTCTGGCAATCATGAGAGACAAGTATGATTATCTGGGAGAGGAATACTGTACACCAGAGGAACGAAAGCTTGCGATGCTGGTGGATTTTCCGCCGCTTAATTACTGCTGTTATCCTGCAGTGCCGGAACAATACATCGTCCCAAGAGTAGAGCCATGGGTGCCGACAGAAGAAGCAATTGCAGTGATGGAGAAACTGGCCGCAGAGGCGGATGATAAAGGATTGCTGAAGATATTAAAGAACTACCGGAAACATCCAAAGCCATATATTGCAAAGAAAATTGCAGCAATGCTTCACCGGAATGCGCATGCAAAAGTGGTCGATCTGTTGGATGAAAAGTTGAGAAAAACAGTTTCAGGCTACAAGAAACGTTCATTTGGAGAAGAGATGGATGTAAGATGTCAGCAACTGATGCACAAGGTGGAAGAAAGAAGACAGCAATTGCAAAAGGAAGGAAAAGATTCTGTTATTTTAAGAGAAGAACCATTCGAGATTGCAAAAGACAGTATCGGTTATCAGATTCATCTGATGATCTGGGAGAAGGGAATCTTAAACAGGAAAGTGAAAATAGAGAGTTATTCGCTGGAAAAGAAAAAAGAATAGCAGATGCTTGTCCGCATGCCAGTATTAAAAATGGGCATCCACACCGGATGCCCAAAAGGAAAAAAGTTATGAAAAAGAAAAATGATATATATAAACTCGGTTGTTAGCTTTTATTAAATAACCGAAGGATTTTTTAGGCGAAGCCAGATCAGATAAAAGTTGCTTCATATTTCTGATACCTGAGTGACTTCTTTGTTGTTGATGATTATATAATACATGGCAAATGTTTCTAATTTGTGTTATAGAGCTAAAGAAAATATGAAAAATCTTAAGATAATCTGTAGGAAATCTAAAGTGAGTAATAAGACTTCCGATAGAAGAGGTTGAGAAAGTGTTAGCACAGTAAAAGCCCAAAAATTATCCCTGTGTAACTGCTGCTCTGCTGAGTTTATTCAGCTTTCTGATAGATCAGGCGGCTATCACCGCTTTTCAATGTAGTATGCCCACAGCATGTGAAGCCTAATTTGGCGAGCAGATGCTGCATCGGGATATTATCATCGTGTGTATCAATCTTAATATTCGGAAACTGTTCATAAGCCCAGTTCAGGCAGAAGGTGGCAATGCCTTTCGTGTCCGGTGCTGTGGCAACTCTGTGAACAACGGCATAAGGGCAGGAATTCAACCAGGAACCGTCAATGTTCAGATAATCGGGATCTTCTTCCGGATGAAAATAGAATACACCGCCAATCCGTTCCCGGTCATTTGCCCGGATGATACAGACATGTAAGCAGCCGGAACGGATGTCCTGTGTAGTCAGTTCTAACGGAGGATAGTTGTCCTTCCACTGGTCAGGGTTTCCATGTTCTTTCATATATTCCCGGGCATAGGCATAGATTGCAAGGATATCCGGGAGGTCATTCATTGTCGCTTTTCTGATCTGCATAAAAATCTCCTTTATATATAAAGCGTTCGTTTATTTTCGTAATTGTGGGAATATCTCGATACTCCGTTCCAGAATTCCCTTCATGTATGCAATCGCAGTGCCATAATTTGTGATCGGGATATCTGCATCATCGGCACATTTCAGGCGGTATTTCATCTCACGCTCGTTCAGCATACATCCACCACAATGGATGATCATCTTATATCGGGTCAGATCCAGAGGAAATTCGGTTCCGCTGGTAAATTCAAAGGATACGTCTTTTCCGGTATATTCGCATACCCAGCGAGGCAGTTTGACAGTACCGATATCGTCACACTGACGATGGTGGGTGCAGCCTTCGCTGATCAGAATGGTATCTCCGTCTTCCAGTGTGTCTAATGCACGTGCGCCTCTGACAACGGTTTCCAGATTCCCCTTGTATCTTGCAAAAAGGATAGAAAATGAAGTTAAAAGGATATCAGAAGGTGTATCTTTGTCAACTTCTTTAAATGCCTGACTGTCGGTGATCACAAGCGCAGGTTTTTTGCCCAGTGAGTCCAGAGTGCTCTTAAGTTCCGTCTCTTTTACCACAATGGCAGTTGTACCGGCATCGAGAAGATCACGGATCGTCTGCTGTTGCGGAAGAATCAGTCTTCCCTTTGGTGCCGCCGAGTCGATCGGAACCACCAGCACGACAAAATCCCCGGGTTTTACAAGATCACGCACAATGAATCTGGAAGAATCCTCAGAAGGAACCAGAGATCCGAGCCGTTCCTTCAGTTCATGAATATGAAGATGTTCGGTGGTATTGGTCCACAGAATATTTTCCAGAGGAATCTTATATTTCAGGTGTGTGGATACGATCATTTCCTGGTGTACATGTTCGGATACCAGATCAGCTTTATTGAGGACGAGCAGGAGAGGAATTTTTTTATCCTGTATACGTGTAAGAATTGCATTGTCCTGTGGGGTGATTCCGGTGGTTCCATCAACTACAAGTACAGCAATATCTGTCTTGTTCAAGACCTGATAGGCTTTCTGGATACGAAGTTTTCCGAGTTCTCCTGTGTCATCGAGACCTGGAGTGTCAATCATGACAACCGGACCAAGCGGAAGTAGTTCCATGGCTTTGAACACCGGATCGGTCGTGGTTCCGCGTACATCGGATACGATTGCCAGATTCTGTCCGGTAAGTGCATTGATCAGGCTTGATTTTCCGGCATTACGCCTGCCAAAGATTCCGATATGTGTACGTTCTGAAGAGGGTGTGCTGTTTAAACTCATGATGTATTCCTCGCTTTCTGACAGCTATGTGTAAAGCTGACCATATAAAAATGTTAAAACTGTATGAATCTGCGGTATTGTTCAATGATTAAATATTCAGGGAATCTCCACGGTCTGTTACAACCTGATATCCAACGGATTTCATCCGCATTTCCAGACAATGTCTGCACTGGGCGGATTCATCTCCGGTACAGATCTTATTATCATATAGAAGATAATCTTTCCGGACTTCCGTCGGTGAGAGATTTGGCATTACAACATTGGCTCCGGCAAGGATTCCGAGTTCACGTCCTTTCGGATGGATGGTTCCAAGTGCAGTTGTGGCCGGAAGCAGAACCTTTGGAATCATCAGACGAATCAGACCAAGCATATATAAGGTAAGCTCCAGTGTTCCCGCAGCTTCTCCGGCAAATGGGGTATCATGGTGTGGGATGAACGGACCGATTCCAATCATGTGTGGATTCAGTTCTTTCATGAAAAGCATATCTTCTGCCAGATATTCCGGTGTCTGATAAGGCGATCCCACCATGAATCCGCAGCCGACCTGATAACCGATGTCCTTTAAGTTACGCAGACACTGCTGTCTGTGTCTGGGACTAAGATTTGATGGATGAAGCTGTCTGTAATGTTCGTGATTATAAGTTTCATGACGCAGAAGATAACGGTCGGCGCCTGCATCGAAGTAAGCCTGGTAACTTTCTTTTGATTTTTCACCGATGGAGAGGGTGATGGCGCAGTCGGGATATTGCTCTTTGATCATTCGGATCAGATGGATGATGCGTTCATCTGTATAATAGCCGTCTTCTCCACCTTGCAAGACAAAGGTACGGAAGCCAAGGTCATATCCTTCTTTACAACAATTCAGGATGTCTTCTTCTGACAGACGATACCGGTGTGCGTTTCCATTGCTTTTCCGTATGCCGCAGTAGAGACAGTCATTTTTACAATAGTTGGTAAATTCGATCAGTCCGCGCACGTAGACGTCGTGTCCGTAATAGCGGTGGCGCTCTTTGCGTGCCAGGGAAAAGAGATATTCGGAAAGTTCCGGAGTGCGTCCCTCGATCAGTGTGATCCATTCTTCTTTGGTAAGTGTATGTTCCTTGTGTAATTTATCAATGAAACTTTTTTGATTTTGGTTATCTGTATTCATTTATAGTTGTCCTTTAATTGCTGGTTGTTGATAATCATCTCCATATAGTATATCATACTAATTAATAAGAGTAGACAATAAATTCATTGGAAACTTTGGAATGTAGTGTGGCAGCATAAATAAAAAGGAAAGGAAACAAATTATGGGAATCGGCAAAAGAATATTAAATGTACTGATCGGACTGTTGTTTATCATAAGTGTAACGGTATTGGGATCAAGTTTTCTGGCGAAAAAGGTATTGGTGGATGCAATCAGTCAGGCAGGAGTCGATACTGCAATTTCACACCGGATGATGGATGCTGTATTCGGTTATGCAGGAGCGGATGATACGGAATGGATCGCAAAGATACAGAACAAGATCGAGAAAAACGGAGAAGTACAGGCAATTACACAAAAGGTCATGAACGAGATAACAGAGGATCTTTCCAGCGGAAAAGCGTACAAAGACGTAGATGTAACAAAAGAACTGAATCGGATTCTGGATGACAGTATGCAGGAAATTAAGGATACGAATCCGGAATTAAATGACGATATGCTGGCAATGATGAAACAGCAGTTGAAAGAAGAACTGGTTGATGTGCAGGATGTGCTGAACAGCTATGCTTCAAACCTGTATGATAATATGAACGATACCAGTACGGTGCAGGGAAAAGTTGCAAAGCTTTATACCATATTATTGTCTATGCCGTGCCGTGTGGCAGCGGGAGCAGCAATCCTGATTCTTGCGGTTCTGACGATTCTACTGGGCTATCCAAGATACAGAGGTCTCTTTTCACTTGGTGTAGAAGGTCTGATCTGCGGTGCTATCTTTGCGCCGGGAATCGGACTTATGGGAAATAAGGTACTCAGCTTACTGACGGACAGAATACTTGGACGTACGATTGATGTGAATTTGAAGGCATTCCTTTGGATGGGATGTATCTCTGCCGGAGCAGGAGTGGTATTCCTGCTTGCAGGGCTGATCGTGAGCTGGAAAGATGACAGATAAAAATCCAAAATTTTGAAATATGGAATTGCATGTTATAAAAAGACATGTAAAGCTGCATTAAAGATTGAAGAATAGGAGCTGATTCAAACATGGAAACACAACATATCATCCACAATTTCGAACCAATCTACAATGAACATTCCAAAATCCTGATGCTCGGAACCATGCCGTCTCCGAAATCCCGTGAAGTCGGCTTCTACTACGGCCATCCAAGAAACAGATTCTGGAAAGTTGTATCGGATGTCTGTGGAGAAGCGTATCCGGAGACAAGAGAAGATAAGATTACATTTGCATTAAGAAATGGTATTGCAGTATGGGATGTGTTGGCGGGATGTGATATCAAAGGAGCAGATGACAGCAGTATCCGCAATCCACAGCCGAATGATATGAGCAGGATACTTGAATGTGCTGATATCAAAGCAATCTTTACGACGGGAACGAAAGCGTTCCAATTATATAAGAAGTTCTGTTATCCGAAGACTGGGATTATGGCAATCGGGTTACCATCCACCAGTCCGGCAAACTGCAGAACATCGTATGAGCAGCTCTATGAAGCGTATTTTGAAATCAGAAAATATCTGGAATAAGGAGTCAGATATTTTCTGATATCAAAGCAAGAGAGGATATAGTATAATGGATAATCTGGTGTTTAGTTTAAATGCAACAGTTCCCATTTTCTTAATGATGGTATTGGGACTGTTTTTCAATAAGATCGGGTGGATGGACGAAGAGTTTGCCAATAAGATGAACAAATTCGTCTTCCGGATACCACTGCCGGTATTATTATTCGGCGATCTGGCGGTCGTAGATATCAAGGAAGCGTGGGATACGAAATTCGTAATTTTCTGTTTTATTATTACATTGATCAGTATCACGATCGCAATTGGAATCTCCTGCCTGTTGAAAGACAGAAGCATCCAGGGAGAATTTATCCAGGCGGCTTACCGGAGCAGTGCGGCGCTTCTGGGAATCGCATTTATCCAGAATATCTATGGTAATTCCGGACAGGCACCATTGATGATCATAGGAAGTGTACCGCTTTATAATATTATGGCGGTGGTTGTGCTGTCATTTTTCAAGCCGGGACAAAAAAGCATGGACAAAGCACTGGTTAAGAAGACACTGATCGGTATCATTACGAATCCAATCATCATCGGTATTGCAGCAGGTCTGTTATGGTCGGCGCTGAAACTTCCGCTGCCGGTGATCTTACATAAAGCGGTCAGCAGTATCGGCGGCGTAGCAACACCGATGGGACTGATGGCAATGGGAGCAACCTTTGATATTAAGAAAGCGTTTGGCAAGATCAAACCGACCGTGATCGCCGCATTTATCAAATTAGTGGGATTTGTAGCAGTGTTCATGCCGCTTGCAGTAGTAATCGGATTCCGAAGAGAGAAACTGATCGCAATCTTAGTCATGCTTGGTTCAGCAACCACGGTCAGCAGTTATGTCATGGCTAAGAATATGGGACATGAAGGTGTCGTGTCATCAAGTGTAGTTATGCTGACGACGATGTGCAGTGCATTTACGTTAACGGGATGGCTTTTCATCATGAAATGTTTCGGTCTGGTGTAACTCCTTAAGAGTTTCTGAAAAATCCCTAAAATCCTTGACAAATGGGGATTCGATGGCTATCATATTCAGTAGTTTATACGTAAAGGCATTGATGAAGAGGAGTACACGTAAGTTCGTCCATACCAGAGAGAGTGATCCATCGGCTGAGAGACACTTAAGGAATACGAGACGTAGGAAGGTAGCTTCGGAGCCGGATGAGTGAACCTGAGACATATGATAAGACGGTAGTAGTTCATCCCGGAGTCGTTCCCGTTAAAGAATAAGATGAGATATATGGGGAAGAGTTTTCCTGTATAATGAAGGTGGTACCGCGACTACAATCGCCCTTTACGTAATGTAAAGGGTTTTTTCATGTAATAAAAAAATGTGAAAAAAGTGTGAAATGAGGAGGAAACTATGAGCGAAAACCTGGAAAAGACTTACAATCCCAAAGCGATTGAAGCAAAGTTATATGAAAAATGGTGTGATAACAAATATTTCCACGCCGAAGTTGACAGAAGTAAGAAACCATTTACCACAGTAATGCCGCCACCGAACATTACAGGTAAGCTTCACATGGGACATGCCCTTGATAATACACTGCAGGATATTCTGATCCGTTATAAGAGAATGCAGGGATACAATGCACTCTGGATTCCGGGAACAGACCATGCAGCTATCTCGACAGAAGTTAAGGTTACAAACCAGTTAAAAGAAGAAGGAATTGACAAGAAAGAATTAGGAAGAGAGAAATTCCTGGAAAGAACATGGCAGTGGAAAGAAGAATATGCCGGAACGATCGAGGGACAGCTTAAAAAATTAGGTGTATCCTGCGACTGGGACAGAGAGCGTTTTACAATGGACGAAGGATGTTCCAAGGCGGTAGAAGAAGTATTCATCAAATTATATAACGAAGGATATATTTACAAAGGTTCCAGAATCATCAACTGGTGTCCGGTATGTAAGACTTCTCTTTCTGATGCAGAGGTTGAACATGAGGAGCAGGACGGATTCTTCTGGCATATCAAGTATCCAATCGTTGGAACAGACGACTATTTGGAGATCGCAACGACACGTCCGGAGACATTACTTGGAGATACTGCGATCGCAGTTCATCCGGATGATGAAAGATACAAAGACATCGTAGGAAAGATGTGTAAACTGCCTCTGACAGACAGAGAAATCCCAATCGTTGCCGATTACTATGTAGACAAAGAGTTCGGAACAGGTGCGGTTAAGATCACACCGGCACATGATCCGAACGACTTCGAAGTTGGAAAACGCCACAACCTGCCAGAGATTAACATCATGAACGATGATGCAACGATCAACGAGCAGTACGGTGGAAAATACGCCGGAATGGACCGCTACGAAGCAAGAAAAGCGATGGTAGCTGATCTGGAAGAGCAGGGATATCTGGTAAAAGTGGTTCCACATTCTCATAATGTAGGAACACATGACCGCTGTCACACAACCGTAGAGCCAATGATCAAGCAGCAGTGGTTCGTTAAGATGGAAGACCTTGCAAAACCAGCGATTGAAGCGATCAAGAACGGCGACTTAAGATTCGTTCCGGAACGTTTCAATAAGATCTATCTGCACTGGCTTGAGAATATCCGTGACTGGTGTATTTCCCGTCAGATCTGGTGGGGACACAGAATTCCGGCTTATTACTGCGACGAGTGTGGTGAAGTAGTAGTTGGACACGGCGCACCGGAGAAATGCCCGAAATGCGGATGCACACATTTTACACAGGATGAAGATACACTGGATACATGGTTCAGTTCAGCACTGTGGCCATTCTCAACACTCGGATGGCCGGATAAGACAGAGGATCTGGATTACTTCTATCCGACAGATGTTCTGGTAACAGGCTATGATATTATCTTCTTCTGGGTAATCCGTATGGTATTCTCAGGATATGCACATACTGGAAAAGCACCGTTCCATACAGTATTTATCCATGGTCTGGTCCGTGACTCACAGGGACGCAAGATGAGTAAATCCCTTGGAAATGGTATCGATCCGCTGGAGATCATCGATCAGTATGGTGCAGATGCACTTCGTATGACATTAATGACAGGTAATGCACCTGGTAATGATATGCGTTTCTACAATGAACGTGTAGAAGCAAGCCGTAACTTTGCAAATAAAGTATGGAATGCTTCCAGATTTATCATGATGAATCTGGGCGATAAAGAACTGAAAAAACCGGCTGATTTTACTGTACGTCCGGCTGACAGATGGATCATGTCCAAGTGCAACAATCTTGTAAAAGATGTAACAGAAAATATGGACAAGTTTGAACTTGGTATCGCACTTTCCAAGATATACGACTTCTTATGGGATGAATTCTGTGACTGGTATATTGAGATTGCAAAATACCGTATCTACCATGCAGAGGAAGATCCACAGGGAGCAAACGATGCATTATGGACACTGAAAGAAGTACTGAAGAAATCTCTGAAACTGCTTCATCCATATATGCCGTTCGTTACAGAAGAGATCTACAGCAAGTTAGTACCGGAAGAAGAGTCACTGATGATGTCTGACTGGCCGGTATATGAAAAAGACTGGAACTTCCCGATCGCAGAGAACATTGTAGAGCACTACAAAGAGATCATCCGTGGTATCCGTAACGTACGTGCAGAGATGAATGTTCCAAATTCAAGAAAAGCAACTGCTTATGTTGTATGTGAAGATGAACAGCTCGGATCAGGTCTTGCAATGTTAAGTAATGCAGCTCAGAATATGGCAGCACTTAATAAACTGGTACTTCAGAAGACGACAGAAGGCATTGCGGAAGACGCAGTATCTATTGTAGTTCCGGATGCAACGGTATATCTTCCACTGGAAGAGCTGATCGACTTTGAACAGGAGATCGAACGTCTGACAAAAGAAGAGGAAAGACTGACAAAAGAGATCGCACGTTCAAACGGAATGCTGAACAACGAAAAATTTGTAAGTAAAGCACCGGCTGCAAAGGTTCAGGAAGAAAGAGAAAAACTGGAAACTTATCAGCAGATGATGGCTCAGGTAAAAGAAAGGCTGGAAGGATTAAAAGCAAAACAGTCTTAAGAGAAGAAAGTTATAAATATTAAAACCTATAGACAACCATATATTTCCGCAGTTATCAGTAACAGGATAGCTGCGGATTAGATATCAAAGGGGATTATATGAAAAAATTTCAGTTAAAGAAACCGGATATCAAGGGAAAAATCCGCAAAATAAGAAATTTGAAGAAAGAGGATGTCATTGCATACTGGAAAGGCAGACATGAACGACGCGAGAGAATACTGGAAGCAAGACGTAACAGTGCATTTGCAAAGAAGATGCAGCCGGTCTATGCATTCATGAACCGATTCTCTTTGATATTTCATGCACTGCTTGCGTGCATCATTAACTTTGCAATAGAAGCAATTTCCAGACATTCGCTCGCTGCTGCCTGGAACTATATGACAGGAACACCGTTGGTATTTTTGTACAATGCGTTTATGATCTTCGTAACCTTCTCTATTGTATATCTGTTCAAGCGGAGGATCTTCGTCCGTATCATCATCAGTGCGTTGTGGATTATCCTCGGAATTGCCAATGGATATATCCTGCTAAAGAGGGTTACACCGTTTAATGCACAGGATCTTAAAATCGCAGGAGACGGAATCGCACTGATCAATAACTATTGTAATGGCTTTGAAGTCGTTGTGATCGCTATCGGAGCAGCTGCGCTTGTGGTCTGGCTGGTCTCGATGTGGAGACGCGGCGGACAGTATACAGGAAAGCTACACCACGTAGCATCGCTGCTGGGAATTGTTGTGTGCTGCATACTTTACACATTTGTCACGAATGCAGCAATAGACAAAAGAGTAGTATCTACGTATTTTGGAAATATTGCATTTGCCTATGAAGATTACGGTCTTCCATATTGTTTTTCGGCGAGTCTGTTCAATACCGGAATCAGTGAGCCAAACGGGTACACAAAGAAAAAAATGGCAAAGATCAATAAAAACGGAGAGCTGAATAAGAGCACAACAAGCCGTTCTTCCGATGAACTTCCGAATATTATTGTAGTACAGCTGGAGTCATATTTTGATGTGGCAAATGCAGAGTTCTTTACCACATCTGAAGATGCGTGTCCAAACCTGCATAATTTATACCAGAATTATTCATCCGGATATTTCAAGGTACCGTCGGTGGGAGCCGGTACGGCAAATACAGAGTTTGAAGTACTGACAGGAATGAATCTCCGTTACTTCGGACCGGGAGAATATCCATATAAGACATACTCGAAGAAACATCCGACAGAGAGTGCTGCAACCGCACTTGCCGCACTTGGATACGGGACACATGCATTGCATGATAATACAGGTAACTTCTATAGCCGTGCCAATGTCTTTAACAATATGGGATTTGATACATTTACCAGTAAGGAGTTCATGAATGTCCTTCAGACGACAGAGAACGGCTGGGCGAAGGATGAGATCCTGACACAGCATATCATGGAAGCCATGGATACATCAGATCAAGAAGACTTTGTATTCACTGTCAGTGTTCAGGGACATGGAAACTATCCGGAGACGCAGTTGATCGAAAATCCAAAGATCAAGGTTGAAGGAATTGAAGATGAAGCACTAAAAAATAAATGGGAATATTATGTGAATCAGGTCTATGAGATGGATCAGTTTGTTGGTGATCTGATCAAGGCAGTGGAAGCAAGAAAGGAACCGTCTGTAGTTGTATTTTATGGGGATCATCTTCCAACCATGGGACTGAAAGCAGAAGACTTAAAGAGCCGTTATTTATATAATACAAATTATGTGATCTGGGATAATGTCGGACTTCAGAAACAGGACAAGAATATTCCTGCTTACCAGCTGATGTCAGAGATCCTGAACAGACTGGATATTCATTCCGGTACAGTGTTCAATTACCATCAGCAGAGAAAAGGAACGAAGAATTATCTTTCAGACCTGGAACTTCTGCAGTATGATATCCTGTATGGAAAGCAGTATGTTTATAACAATCATCCTCCGATCACGGAAGGGCATATGGTAATGGGAATCCGTGATGTGTCATTGAGCAGTATTGTTCCGCAGCTCAGCAGCGGATATAGTCTGTACGGCGAGAACTTTACAAAATACAGCCGCGTATATGTGAATGGAGAAAAGCAGAAGAGCAGTTTCCTGAATAATACACGTATTAATCTATCAGAGACAGAATTGCAAGACGGAGATGTAATACAGGTCGGACAGGTTGGCTCCAGTGATACAATCTTCCGGATGTCCGATAAATATATTTATCAGAACGGACAGCTTGTAAAACAGGAAGGTACAGCAACCGATAAGAACAAATCTTGGGTGGATCAGGAATATGATGTTAAATAAAAAAGAACCAGAAGTGTTCACATATGAAGAGGCAGCCGCATATATCGAAGAAATTCCGAAATTTACAAAAAAACATACGCTGGAGCACACAAAATTATTTTTAAAAAGATTAGGAAATCCGGCAGTGGACAGGAAAATCGTCCACGTTGCCGGAACCAATGGAAAAGGGTCTGTATGTGCATACTTACAGGCCATACTTATGGCAGAGGGGAAGAGAACCGGGTTCTTTACATCCCCTCATCTTGTATCTGTAAATGAAAGGATACGGATGGATAATGTACAGATAGATAATAAGACATTTCTTGAAGTATTCCGCAAGGTTTTAAAAACAGTCCGCCGGATGGTGGAAGATGGAATCGAACATCCGTCTTATTTTGAATTTTTATTCGGAATGGGGATGACTGCATTTGCAGAAACAGATGTAGAATATATTATCCTGGAGACCGGACTGGGAGGAAGACTGGATGCAACAAATGCGGTTGAGAAGCCGGCACTGTCCATCATTACGTCTATCAGTCTGGATCATACGGCGATTCTTGGTGATACGATCAGGAAGATCGCAGTTGAAAAAGCCGGAATCATTAAACCAAAAGTTCCGGTATTCTTTGACGGAAGTAATAAAGAAGCGGCAGAAGTAATCCGGACAAAGGGAGAAGAACTGGGCGTATATTGTAGAGAAGTCACGAATCATGCGTATGAAATCCGGGAAGTTCACCGGAAATATATTGCATTTTCCAGACGGAGTGCGTATGATAAAGATGTTATCTTTCAGGTGCCGATGTGCGGATGCTATCAGGCGATGAATGCAGAACTTGCACTGGAAGCGTCGGAATATCTGCTTGCGGGAGAAGAGATACATATGGACCGGTGGAAACAGGTACTTGCACAGCTTCACTGGGAAGGACGTATGGAACGGATCGGAGCACATATCACGGTAGACGGTGCGCATAATCCGGGTGCAATGCAGGCGTTTGTAGAAAGCGTAAAGGCACTGGATGAGTCTGAACGCGGTGAGATGATATTATTATTTTCCGCAGTATCGGATAAGAAGTACGATGAGATGATAGAATACCTGTGCGGGAATCTGGATGTGAAAGCATATATCGTCACACAGATCGAAGACGAGAGAGGTGTTCCGGTTGAGGAACTTGCAGATATCTTCCGCCGGTATACAGACAGACCGGTGTATTGTAAAGAACGATTGGAAGATGCCGTCAGAACGGCACTGGATAAACGGGGGGAGTCAGGAGAGATATACTGTCTTGGCTCATTATACCTTGTAGGGATGATAAAAAAGTTACTGGCAGGAGGTGCCATAGATGCTTGATTTTGAAGAAGAATTAAAGAAATTCCAGCCTAGTCTGGAAGTAGAGGAACTGGGAGATGCGATTTACCAGGATGATCTGACAGATATGACAGATCTTTTAAGAGAAGTGATCGAACAGACGAAGCAGGACGATCCACAGTAAACTGCGGCAAAGAAAAGCGGTTACAGTTCACAGGGAAGAATTCCGGAATGGAAAGTCTCAGCGCTGTATGAACAGTAACGGAAATATAGAGGGAAGTATATGGATTATACAACAAAATTGGCGTATCAGTCGAACTACTGGTATAATGACGGGCTTAAAAGAGCGAACATCCGGGATCTGACCGGAGCAATCACATCGCTGAAAAAGAGTTTACAATATAACAGAGATAACATCGCATCGAGAAATCTTCTGGGACTTGTCTATTACGGAAGAGGTGATGTGGTAGAAGCACTGACGGAATGGGTGTTAAGCAAGAATCTCCAGCCGAAAGAGAACATTGCCAATTATTATATTATAAAGATAAAAGAGAAAAAAGACGAGTTGGATCAGATCAATCAGGCGATCAAAAGATACAATCAGGCACTGGATTACTGTTACCAGCGTTGTGAGGATTTGGCTGTACTCCAGCTTAAGAAAGCAATTGAGATGCATCCGACATATGTGAAAGCATATCAGCTTCTGGCACTGCTTTACATTATGGATGAACAGTATTCCGAGGCGAGAAAGAATATCCGGATCGCACACAAGCTGGACAAGACAGATGATATCACCATGCGTTACATGCATGAACTGAATCAGGTGCGGAAGTCAAGGAATGTGCGCCTGGTCGATGATAAAGATACGGGAACGAAGAAAAAAAGAAGACAGACGGTAACTTATAATATCGGAAATGAAACGATCATCCAGCCTGTCGCATCCGGTCTTAAGGATAATGTCGGATTGCACACAATGATAAATATTGCAATTGGTGTAGCTGTCGGAGTTGCGGTTATGGCTTTCCTGGTCATGCCGGCAGTATCTGCATCCAGACAGAGCAAGGTGAACAAGCAGACGGTGAAGTTCAGTGATCAGATTGCGACGCAGAAGTCACAGATCAGTGCACTGAAAAAAGAACTGGAAACATACCGTACAGATACCAAAGCTGCAGAGGAACAGAAACAGACTGCGGAGGTGACAAAGTCAAGTTATGAGTCACTGATGACGATTGTATCGCATTATTCAACCGGAGATATGAGTAATTCTGCGCTGGCAGAAGAACTGCTGAAGATTAATGCAGATACACTTGGCACATCCGGAAAAGAAGAATATGACAGTCTGACAGAGAAGATTTATCCAAGAGTCTGTGAAAGCCTGTATGCAACATCCCAGAAGAATTATCAAGTGGCAAATTATGACACGGCGGTAACAAATCTGGAGCAGGTGGTACAGATGGATGAGGGATACCAGAACGGAGAGGCCATGCTTTTGCTTGCGCAGTCTTATGAAAAACAGGGTGAGCAGGATAAGGCGAATGCGTATTATCAGAAGATTATAGAAGAGCATGAGGGAACACAGGCTGCGACCGATGCACAGGAAGCACTTGATACGCAGAATGCACAGAAGAGTAAGAAGAATAATAACTAGGATATGCGTTGTCCTGGTATAGAAATGGCAGAAATACAAAAAGAGAAGGATATACACGTAAGAGGTGTATGTCCTTTTTTGTTTATGCACTATGCAAAATAATAGAAAGATGTAAATGGGGAGTTATAACATGAAGTATCAGGTACAGGAGAATTATCTGACTATATTTTTACCGGGGGAACTGGATCATCACAATGCGGAAGAGATAAGAAAGGAATCCGATCATCTGATTGAACATAATCATATCCGGTATGTGATCTTTGATTTTGCAGATACGAAATTCTGTGACAGTTCGGGAATCGGAGTGATCATGGGACGTTACCGTAAAATCTATATGCTGGGCGGCGAAGTCTGTGCGGTACATACCAGCGAACGGATCCGTAAGATCCTGACTATGTCAGGGGTAACAAAAATCATGCAGATATATGAGGAGGAGAAATAAAATGGAAAATACCAATGAAATGCAGATTATTTTTGACAGTTATTCCTCGAATGAATCATTTGCCAGAGTTGCCGTTGCAGCATTTATGACATCACTGAATCCGACAGTTGAGGAAGTTGCAGATGTAAAAACGGCTGTGTCGGAGGCTGTGACGAATGCGGTGATTCATGGCTATGAATGCCGGGTGGAGAAGATATTCCTCCGATGTGCAACCTGTGAAGACACATTGGAGATAGAAGTGGAAGATCATGGAAAAGGAATCGAAGATGTGACAAAAGCGATGGAGCCGTTATTTACCACCAGGCCGGAACTTGACCGGTCAGGAATGGGATTTTCTTTTATGACAGCATTCATGGATCAGGTTGAAGTGAGTTCCGAACCGGGAAAAGGAACCATTGTGAAAATGAAAAAGACAATCGGAAAAGGACGAAAGATATGGACCACACAATCGCTTTAATTCAGAAATCTCACGAAGGGGATGACGAAGCAAGAGCACAGATTGTGGAGGAAAATACGGGACTGGTCTGGTGTATCGTAAGACGCTTTGCAGGGCGCGGAACAGAAATGGAAGACCTGTTCCAGATCGGAACGATCGGACTGCTGAAAGCAATTGACAAGTTCGATCTGAGTTTTGAAGTGAAATTCTCAACTTATGCAGTCCCGCTGATCAGCGGTGAAATTAAGCGGTTCCTGAGAGATGACGGAATGATCAAGGTCAGTCGTTCACTGAAAGAACTGTCATACAAAGCGTATCAGACGCAGGAAAGGCTCGGAAAAGAGTTGGGAAGAGAGCCGTCGGTTGCAGAGATTGCAGAAGATTTAAAGGTCGCACCGGAAGAACTGACGATGGCAATGGATGCATGTACGGATGTGGAATCACTGCACAGACCTGTCTGTAAAAAAGAAGGACAGGAAATGTCATTGATGGAGAAAGTCGGTCAGGCTGATGCGGCAGAAGAAAGAGTTGTAGATCATCTGCTATTGAAAGAACTGCTGAAAAATCTGGATAAGGACGAGAGAAAGCTGATCTATCTACGATATTTTTCGGAAAAGACACAGACACAGGTGGGAAAAGAACTTGGAATTTCACAGGTTCAGGTATCCAGAATGGAAAAGAAGATATTAAAAAATTTAAGAGAGAAGTTATAACAGGCACGTCAGGGATCGATTCTATGTATGGAATCCATGCATAGAATTGTCAGAATCCGGCATACTAACTCATGAGATCCGGTAAAAGAAAGCATGGGAAGAAAGGGTGAGAATGTTGGAAGAAGGCAGAAAGAAGATCAGGATGTGCCTGATCTTTGTTATTACAGCAGCAGTGATCATAGGATTTATTTATTATTTTCATGATGTAAAAGGCAGTCACGGAGTAAATGAAGGAACGTTGGTAAAGAAGACGGTATACTATCAGGATGAAAAAACGGAGGTGAAGAAAGATGGCAGGGAAGGCAGGCACTGTATATATAAAGGCAGACCGGAATGTTGAGGTGGCAAAGACATCCGTGATGATCGGTGATGTGCTGAAGATAGAGTGTACAGACCCGGCAATGCTTGCCAGGATCCGGAGCATTCATCTGCTGACCTTTCATCATCCGGATGATAAGAGACAGCGTAGAACAGTGGTATCACTTCTGAAAGTGATACAGAAGATTCATGAGATCTATCCGGATGCAGCAGTAGAAAATATCGGAGAAACGGATTTTATCGTGACGTATGAGGAACAGGATGGAAAAGGCGGGATCATCCATGTCGTTAAGATTGTGGCTGTAGTACTGATCAGTTTCTTTGGCGCAGCATTTTCAACAATGGCATTCAATAATGATGTAGGTGTGACCAGAATGTTTGGACAGGTATATGAACTTTTAACCGGTACAAAGTCAGATGGATTTACAATCCTGGAGTTCACATACTGTATTGGTATTGTGATAGGAATTCTGACATTCTTCAATCATTTCGGAAAAAAACGATTGTCGGTAGATCCGACACCGATGGAGGTGGAGATGCGTCTTTACGAGAATGATATACAGACAACGCTGGTAGAGACATATTCCAGAAAGGAGAAAGAACTGGATGTTGGCGAAAAACATATGTCTGGCACTACTGGGATTTAGTGCAGGGATTACGGCGGCAGGCGGACTTTTTTCTTTTATCATAGGCCTGGGTGTGATATCGGACTTTGCCGACCGGACACATACAGGAGAACAGGTTATGTTATATGAAGATGCGGTTGCAGCCGGAGGAAGTCTGGGCGCCGTTATTTCTGTGTATCATCCGGCGGTTCCGTTCGCAGGCTGTCTGCTTCCGGTTATGGGACTGTTCGGAGGAATCTTTGTGGGCTGCTGGGCAATGGCTTTGACGGAAATGCTGGATCTGTTTCCGATCTTTATCAGGAGAATCCGTATGGTAAGAGGGATTGCAGCGGTGATGATTGGAATCGCATTTGGAAAAGGTCTGGGCGCATTATTGTTTTTCTGGAAGAGGTGGTGATGATATGGAGAAGAAAAAACAACAACAGTCATATGAAAATTATGTCAGGCAGAAAACACCGGTGCATAATCTGCCGGTAAATATGGCGAAAGCATTCGTTACAGGCGGTGTCATCTGTGTGATCGGGCAAGGCATTCTGAATATCTGCGAGAAAGCGGGACTGGGCAGGGATATGAGTGGAAGCTGGTGTTCGATGCTTCTGGTGCTTCTGAGTGCAGTGCTTACCGGATGCAATCTGTATCCACAGATCGCAAAGTGGGGCGGTGCAGGAGCGCTGGTACCGATTACGGGATTTGCCAATTCAGTGGCAGCACCGGCGATTGAATACAAGAAAGAAGGACAGGTTATAGGAATCGGGTGCAAGATATTTACCATTGCCGGACCGGTGATCCTGTATGGGATATTTACAAGCTGGCTGCTTGGACTGTTCTATTGGCTGCTAAAAGCGGCAGGAGTTGCGGGATAATCTGTATGGAAATATAGCAGGAGGATATAAGAATATGATAAAAGGAAAGCAGAGTATAGCATTTAAGGCATCTCCGTATATTGAGGAAAGTGCATCTGTCGTCGGTAAGAAAGAAGGGGAAGGACCACTTGGCAGCAGGTTTGATATGGTGGGTCAGGATGATATGTTCGGGGAGGACACCTGGGAAAAAGCGGAAAGCAGTATGCAGAAAGAAGCCTGTCAGCTGGCACTTGGTAAAGCACATCTGACGGCAGGAGCCATCCGGTATCTGTTCGGAGGCGATCTGCTAAGGCAGGGAGTAGCAACATCACTTGGAGTTGAACAGCTGCAGATACCGATGTTTGGTCTGTACGGTGCATGTTCAACGTCAGGGGAAGCACTCGCCCTGGCATCGATGTGTGTGGCGGCAGGATACGGAGAGCGGATGCTCGTAGTGACATCCAGCCATTTCGGAAGTGCAGAAAAGGAATTCCGTTTTCCGCTCAGTTATGCGAATCAGAGACCGCTGTCTGCACAATGGACGGTGACCGGAAGTGGAGCATTTATTGTTGGAAAGAACAGGAGTCATGTGAGGATCACCGGAGTGACGGTCGGTAAGATTGTGGATTATGGCTTGAAGGATTCGCAGAATATGGGCGCATGTATGGCTCCGGCAGCCTGCGATACGATCATCCGGAATCTGGAAGATTTTGAAAGAAAAGAAGAAGATTATGACCGGATCATTACCGGAGATCTCGGATATGTGGGACAGAGTATATTATTTGATCTTATGCGGGAAAAAGAATACGATATCAAAGAAAGACATATGGATTGTGGGATGACAATATTTGATCAGAGCAGGCAGGATACCCATGCGGGAGGAAGTGGCTGCGGATGTGCTGCAGCAACGTTATCGGCGTATATCCTGCCTGCCATTGCAAGCGGTGAGTGGAAGAGGGTACTGTTCGTTCCGACAGGAGCACTGATGTCGACGGTCAGTTACAATGAGGGAGCAAGTGTTCCGGGAATTGCACATGGAATCGTGCTGGAACACTGTTAGACAAAAACATACAGGGAGGAAACATAATATGGATTATATCAATGCATTCTGGGTGGGAGGTCTGATCTGTGCACTGACACAGATATTGCTGGACCGGACAAAGCTGATGCCGGGAAGAATTATGGTGCTTTTGGTGTGCAGCGGCTCTGTATTAGGAGCACTGAAGATATATCCGGTGATTCAGGAATATGCAGGAGCCGGTGCCAGTGTACCATTATTGGGATTCGGTAATCTTTTGTGGAAAGGTGTCAAAGAAGCTGTAGATAAAGAAGGATTCATCGGGATATTTATGGGCGGATTTAAGGCAAGTGCCGTTGGAATATCTGCAGCACTTATCTTTGGCTATCTGGCATCGCTTGTCTTTGAGCCGAAGATGAAGAAATAATGTTCAAAGGTAGTTCATGTATTATAATAAAACTCCCGCAGAAGCTGTCAGAGTGGCAGTCCCGGCGGGAGTATTTATACTAAAATATGCAAGAGAAACTGCCGGTGGCAGATCCTCTGCATTGCTACCTGATCAGATGATCGAGAAAACGGCAAGGAGTTCATTATCTCTGAATACAGGGGAATTAAGCAAGTTCTTCACCTGTGATCATCTTGTAGCACTGAAGATATTTGTCAATTGTTTTCTGGACAATATCATCCGGAAGGTTCCAGTCATTATCCGGGTGAGAAGTCAGCCAGTCACGTGCAAACTGTTTGTCGAACGACGGCTGTCCGTGTCCCGGTTCATAACCTTCTACAGGCCAGAAACGAGAGCTGTCCGGTGTCAGCATCTCATCACCGATAACCATATTACCATTTTCATCAAGACCAAATTCGAATTTGGTATCTGCGATAATGATACCACGGCTTAATGCATAGTCTGCACATTTTTTATAGAGAGCGATCGTACAGTCACGAAGCTTGGCTGCATATTCTTCGCCTTTACCAGGGAAATATTTCTCAAGGTGGGCAATGCTCTGCTCGTAAGAAATATTTTCATCATGATCTCCGATCTCAGCTTTTGTGGATGGTGTATAGATTGGCTCTGGAAGCTTATCTGATTCTTTTAATCCTTCCGGAAGCTTGATGCCGCATACAGTACCATTCTCCTGATAACTCTTCCATCCGCTTCCTGTGATGTAACCACGTACGATACATTCGATTGGAAGCATCTCAAGCTTTTTGCACATCATGCTGTTACCGTCATATTCTGGTTTCTGGAAGAATTCAGGCATATCTTTCACATCAGTAGAGATCATGTGGTTTGGAAGAATGTCTTTTGTCAGGTCGAACCAGAATTTAGACATCTGCGTCAGAACAGTTCCTTTCTTGGAAACAATATTCTTAAGAATTACGTCAAAACAACTGATACGATCAGTGGCAACCATAATCAGGCTGTCTCCGTTATCATAAATTTCACGGACTTTACCTTCTTTTATTGGTTTCATAACAATACCTCGCTTATTTATTATTTTTTTTAATATGTCCTCACTAATAGTCAAACAGATTTTTCAGGAAAAAACAATAGTAAATTGCAAAATTATGAAAAAAAGTACAAAATATAAATTATGATGTATAATAAGAATATCGTAAAAAAGAATACTGATAAGTAATGGTAATAGTGACTGATAACGACAGATAATAAGGGAAGAAATTATGAAACATATTACAATTGGAATCCTGGCTCACGTAGATGCCGGGAAAACAACATTATCGGAATGCATGCTTTACTTAAGTGGGCAGATCAGAAAACTTGGACGGGTAGATCATAAAGATGCATTTTTAGATACATACGAGCTGGAACGGGAAAGAGGAATCACGATCTTTTCCAAGCAGGCAGAATTAAAGATGGGAAATCTGGGGATAACGCTCCTGGATACACCGGGGCATGTGGATTTTTCTGCAGAAATGGAACGTACCTTACAGGTACTGGATTATGCGATCCTGGTGATCAATGGTGCCGATGGGGTTCAGGGACACACGCGTACGCTTTGGAGACTGCTCAAAAGATATCAGATACCGACGTTCATATTCATCAATAAGATGGATCAGATGGGAACGGATAAGGCAAAGGTACTGGCAGATCTGCAGAACAGACTGGATGAAGGATGTATCGATTTTTCGGAGATAACGGAAGAAACGTATGACAGTCTTGCCATGTGTGATGAGAAAGCGATGGAAGAGTATCTGGAGTCGGAGAAAATAGAAGAGGATACAATTGCTGAGATAATCGGTAACAGGAAAGTATATCCGTGTTATTTTGGTTCGGCGCTGAAGATGGAAGGCGTACAGGAATTCATGGATGGGATGACTGCTTATGTTGAAAAGAATGAACAGATAAATAGCACAGATACTAATACAAGTAATTTTGGCGCGAAAGTTTTCAAGATATCCAGAGATCCAGTTGGCAGCCGGTTGACGTATCTGAAAGTGACATCCGGAACTTTGAAGGTAAAAGATACATTGACCGGAATAGCAGGAAAGCAGCAGAGTAAGAAGGAATCCGACCTTGCACAAGATAGATCGGAGACAGTTATGAACAGCTGGGAAGAAAAGGTCAATCAGATCCGCATTTATTCCGGTGAAAAATATGAGATGGTACAGGAAGCGAAAAGCGGTATGGTATGTGCAGTAACTGGATTGAATTATACTTATCCAGGTGAAGGCCTTGGCATAGAATGCGATTCCGAAGCACCGGCACTGGAGCCTGTCTTAAGCTACAAGATCGAACTCCCGGAGGGGTGTGACGTCCACAAAATGCTCGGAAATTTACGTATACTCGAAGAAGAGGACCCAATGCTTAAGATCGTATGGAATGAAGAACTGGGAGAGATTCATGCAAAACTTATGGGAGCAGTCCAGATCGAGATATTAAAAAGTCTGATCAAAGACAGGTTTGGTGTAGATGTGGAATTCGATACGGGAAATATCGTATATAAAGAGACCATCCAGAATACAGTGGAAGGTGTGGGGCATTTCGAACCGCTCCGGCATTATGCGGAAGTACATCTGAAGATGGAACCGGGAGAAAGAGGCAGCGGTATTGTGATCGGAACGGATTGTAGTGAGGATATGTTAGACAAGAACTGGCAGCGTCTGATCCTTACCCATCTTCTGGAAAAAGAACACAGGGGTGTGCTGACAGGTTCTGTGATCACGGATATGAAGATCACACTGACGGCAGGACGGGCACATCTGAAACATACCGAAGGCGGGGATTTCCGGCAGGCGACCTACCGTGCGGTGCGCCAAGGACTGATGCAGGCCGAAAGTATGCTGCTGGAACCGTATTATGATTTTCAGCTGGAAATTCCATCGGGAATGATCGGACGGGCACTTACAGATATTCAGCGGATGAATGGGGAGACCGGTACACCGCAGACAGAAGGAGAGATGACGACGATCGAGGGATATGCACCGGTTACAGGTATGCGGGATTATCAGATGGAAGTGAATTCCTATACAAGAGGACAGGGACATCTGACCTGTACGTTCCGCGGCTATGAACCTTGCCGGAACGCAGAGGCAGTGATCGAAGAGATTGGTTATGATCCGGAGCGCGATATCGAGAATCCGACAGGATCCGTCTTCTGTTCCCATGGTGCAGGATTTAACGTTCCATGGAATCAAGTGCCAGAGTACATGCATTTGGAGAATCAGCTTGAAAAAGAACAGGCATTAGAAGAAGCAAAGAGGCAGTCCGAGCAGGCAGCAAGACAGGTACCGAGAGCGGCCAGAACACCGGGAGTCTATTCTAAAGCAGCAGAAAAAGAACTGGAAGAAATCTTTATCCGCACATATGGAAAAGTAGAAAGAAAAGGTGGACTGACACCAAAAACTTACGAAAGTGAGTATGCGAAAAAGCAGCGCAAAAAAGAAAAGGCTATGCAGGAATACCTGCTGGTTGACGGATACAATGTTATTTTCGCATGGGAAGAGCTGAAAGAACTGGCAAAAGTCAGCATCGAGGCTGCCAGAGACAAACTGATGGATATCCTGTGTAATTATCAGGGGTATAAGAAATGTGTCCTGATTCTGGTATTTGATGCATACAAGGTAGAAGGCTATGCACTGGAGATCCAGAAGTATCATAATATCCATGTCGTATATACCAAAGAAGCCGAAACTGCCGATCAGTACATTGAAAAGGTCGTTCATCATATCGGAAGAAAGTATCATGTGACGGTCGTGACTTCCGATGGGGTAGAGCAGGTAATCACGATGGGGCAGGGTGGAACCCGTATTTCGTCGAGAGATTTTCTGGAGGAGATTGAGTATACGAAGAAATTGATTGAAGAAGATAATGAAAAACAACGGGTCAGTGACAGGAACTATCTGTTTGATCATGCGGATGATGAATTTGTGAAGAAAATGGAAAAAATCAGGCTTGGAAGAGAAAGTGAATAAGGATAAGTAAAAAATAAGCACATAGAAAAATCTTAAAGATCCGATTTTTCTGTGTGCTTTGTATTGTTATCCGGTAAAAGCGGGGATTTGATGAAAGTATACATATATAGAAATAATATATAAATGATGAAAACATATCAATAAACACAATTAGACAGATAGATTATTTATTGGTAAAATAATATTTAATGATAGCATGCAAGTCATGAATGAAGGGGGAATATATGAAAAAGAAAAATGATTGGATAAAAAAGGGAACCCTGATTATAGTTTTACTGGTATGTATTGCCTCATATTTATGGGTACCGGAGATACATAAGACAATGAACCAGATATTTAAGATGTTTGCAAGCGGAGACTTTACAGTTGTAAGAGATTTTGTTGCGTCATATGGGGTATATGCGGCACTGATGTCTTTCTTGTTGATGATTTTTCAGTCAATCGCAGCACCGCTTCCGGCATTTTTAATTACATTTGCCAATGCCAGCCTGTTTGGATGGTGGAAAGGTGCGATCCTTTCATGGAGCAGTGCAATGGCGGGAGCAGCAGTATGCTTTTATATTGCAAAAATATTAGGACGTGACGTGGCGGAAAAATTAACAAGTAAAACAGGTCTTGAACAAATTGATACATTTTTTGAACGTTATGGAAAGAATACGATTTTAATCTGTCGTCTTCTTCCGTTTGTATCATTTGACATTGTTAGTTATGCGGCAGGCCTTACTTCGATGTCATTTGTTTCATTCTTTGTTGCTACGGGAATCGGACAGTTACCGGCAACCATCGTCTATTCTTATGTGGGCGGTATGCTGACTGGCGGAGCGAAACTTCTTGTAACAGCACTATTGATTTTGTTTTCTCTTTCGGCATTAATTTTTATGCTGAGAAAGATATATATGGACAGACAGTCCGGAAAATAAAAAAAAGGGAGGAAAAAGAATATGGAAACATATTACAATCCGGAGGATCTTGCAAAGTTTGGGACAATCGGGGAAAAAGCATCAGAGTTGGCAGAAAAATTCTTTGCTTATTACAATGCGGTATTCGAAGAGGGTGCGCTGACTGCAAGAGAGAAATCATTGATCGCACTTGCAGTGGCACATACCGTACAGTGCCCATATTGTATTGATGCTTACACGAACGACTGCCTGGATAAAGGTGTCAGCGAAGAACAGATGACAGAGGCGGTACATGTAGCAGCGGCGATCCGCGGCGGAGCAAGTCTTGTACACGGGGTACAGATGAAAAATATTGTAAAGAAACTTGAGTTTTAATTAAAAAAGAAGAAAAGAGGAAAAATAAGATGAAAAAGAAAATTGTGACATTATTACTGGTAGCTGCAATGACAGGAACAATGGTTGTTGGATGTGGATCCAAGGCTGATAATAAGACATCCGATACGAAGACAGAACAGACGGATGATAAAAAGGATACAGAGGAAAAGAAAGAGCTGGCAGATGATGAATACCAGTATGTATCCGCAGCAGATACAGTAATTGCAGACGGAGTTCACGTGTTAGATGTAAGAGAATGGGAAAATTATTCCAAAGGAAGAGTTGCAAATTCAGAGTGGTGCCCAATCTTCCCATTGGAGGACGATTCCCTGGTAGATGAGATGACAACTTATGCCAAAGATCATCTGAATGACGGAAAAGATATCTATGTTATCTGCAACAGTGGAAAACGTGGAGCTGAAAAAGCAACAGCTGTATTAAGAGATGCAGGAATTGAACCAACATCCATCTATACAGTAGAAGGTGGAGCAGAAGCACTTGGTAAAGAAAATGGGGCATTGACCACAGACCGTACAGAAGAAAATATCGATTGGAAATATGTATCAGGAAAGGATGCCGTTGACAAGGTAGGAGATAAAGATGTACAATTTTTAGATGTTCGTGATGATGATACCTATAAAGCAGGTCATCTGAAAGGAACACTTCAGTGCAGCCTGAAGGAATTTGATACACCGGAAGCACAGACAGAGATGTACAATCTTGCAAAAGACAAGATGGACAAGGATGAGCCTGTATATATTCTCTGCTACAGTGGTAATAAATGTGCAAAAACAGCAATTTCAGTAATGAAAGATGCAGGATTTGATACAGATAATTTGTTTATCATTGAGAATGGAGCAAAAGACGGTGATGTATCCGCAGCTTTTGTAACAGAGTAAAGATAGGTGTTCGAAAGAATCTGTTATGGTTTACAAATGATGATGGAACAGTAAAGAACCTGGACGGATTCAAAGAAGTATGGAAAGACTGTGATTTCACATTAGACAATCATCTTGCATTCTACTGTGGAACAGGCTGGAGAGCAACAGTACCATTCCTTGTACTTTATGAAAATGGATATGATAACATTTCTGTGTATGATGGTGGATGGTATGAATGGCTAATGCATGATGACTATCCGGTACAGGTTGGTGATCCGGCAAGTGATGATTGTGTTCACACAACAGTTGGAGAACTTCCTACAGGAAAAGCTGCAAAATAAAACATAGCAGAAAGTGTAGAGAATTTCTGCGAAAATATAATACAAAGGTTATGGGCGCTGTCACTGGATATCGGTGACAGCGTTTGGTAGTATTAAGGAGAAAAATGAAAAAAATTATTTATATATGTTTAGATTTATTAACCATAGCGTTTTTGATCGGAGGATATGCGTTCCAATATTTTACAAGAAAAAAACTGGGGATGCTCCGGTGGGTGAATTATCAGAATATGCAGATCCAGAAGAACCCGGTTTATGATATACTAAAATATATTACAGTTGCTGCTGCTATTGTACTTATCGTATTAATTATTGTGGGATATAGGAAGAAAAAAGAATTGTTGGGAAAGATAGATTTTGTAATGATTGTGATCATGCAGATATTAGGAATTAGTTATTTGGGAATTACAGTGTTGAAATCTATAGAATCGTTTCCGGCATATTACTTTTTAATGCCGTTTCTTGGGGCAGCGACACTGATGCAGATTATCAGAAATGGAATTGCAGTGGGGACAAAAAAGAATGAAAAATAAAAAATTGTGGATATTTATCGGAATTATTGTTCTGATTTTGATATTAAATCACATATTTGGCTGGTCTTCTTATCTGGGAAATACAGAGAATCTGAAATTCCTGGAAAACATGGTACAGGAAAATTTAGTGTTGGCGATTGGCATCTATACCATACTTACCATCATAAGCTGTGTGGTACTTGCACTTCCGGGGGTGACATTTGCAATCGTTGCAGGTCTGGTATTTGGACCGGTACTTGGAACCATCTGTTGTTCCGTAGCGACTACACTTGGGGCTATGGTAGCATTTGTTGCAGGAAGATTTTTCTTACAGGACATTATTAAGCCGATGGCGATGAAGAACAAATATTTAAAAAAATGGTTATTTGATGAGTCTGGAAATAATGAAGTATTTATTCTAATGATCACAAGACTGGTTCCATTATTTCCGTATAATCTGCAGAATTTTGCTTATGGTGTGACAGATATTAAATTTTCAACATATTCCATTTGTTCTTTGATCTTCATGCTTCCGGGAACAGCTATGTATACGGTTGGAATGGCAGGACTTGCAGACAAAGAGAACCGTATTCTTTATATCGGGATAGCAATTGTTCTGGCAGGGATTGTAATAGGGCTTGGTGCGTTTCTTAAGAAGCACTATGTGCAGGAGGAAAAAAATGAAGAATAACAATACAGTAGAAGCATGTACCCATTGTCACGTCTGCCAGAATCAGTGTGAATTTCTAAAAAAGTACGGAATAGATATCGGAGATACAGAGAAGTTAAAAGAGCTTTCTTATCATTGTTTCCTGTGTGGAAAGTGCACAGAGGTATGCCCTGAGAATATTGATGGAAGAGAGTATATTCTAAATCTCCGGAGAGAAAAAGTAGAAAAATCCGGTGGAACTTTGGAAGAAAAAGGATATGGGATGCTGTTAAAAGAAAAAAAAGATTATATATACCGGAATTACAGACATGCACAAGGGGAAAGTATTCTGTTTCCGGGATGTAATTTTCCTTCTTTTTATCCAAAGACGACCAAGAGGCTGGTAAATGAACTGAAAAAATATGGCATAGGAGTGGCATATGACTGCTGTGGAAAGCCGATTGTAGAACTTGGCATGAAAGAGGATGAAAAAAGGATTATAGGTCAGATACAATCAGAATTGCATAAAAGAAAAATCAAAGAAGTAATCATGCTTTGTCCGAACTGCTATGCATATTTAAAACCAAGAATGGAAGAAGTAAAGGTTGTAAGCATCTATGAAAAGCTTGAGGAATTCGGAATCGGAAAGAAGAATCTGTTTCCGGCAAAGGTGTTCCTTCCATGTCCTGACAGGGAAAAGAAAGAACTGTTAGGAGAGATAGAGCGATACATAGAAGGAAAGCTGATTCCAATCGAAGAGGTACAGTGCTGTGGTTTAGGTGGCTGTGCCCCTGTAAAAGAGCCAGAACTTGCAAAAAATATGGGAGCAGCGTTAAAAAATAGTGGCGGGCAGAAGATTTACAGCTATTGTGCGTCCTGTGCAGGCAATCTAAATCGGAACGGATCTAAGAATGTCACTCATATTTTGACAGAAATATTAGAAACAGATGAAAAAGCCGATACAGGGAAATCGATGTTGAATAGAATGAAAACAAAATTTATATAAGGGGATAACGACGGAAATGAAGAGGGCAGTGATCGTATTTACCAGAGTTCCCATTCCGGGACAGACAAAGACAAGAATGATGCCATATTTTTCGCCGGAAGAATGTGCAAAACTTCATGAGAATTTTCTGAAAGATATTGCACAGGAATGCGAAAAAGTAAATGCTGACATATTCGTATGCTACACACCGAAAAAAGGGAAAGCATATCTGGAAAAATTATTCAGGAAAGCAAAAGAATATATTCCCCAGACAGGGGAAGGTCTGGGAGAAAGGATGTATCAGGCAATCGAATATGTACTGGAAAAAGGGTATGATTCCTGTGTATTAATAGGAACGGATATACCGGAACTGAAATGTTCGGATTTGGAGTATGCGTTCAGGCTTTTGGATGTAAATGATGTAGTCTTTGGTCCCACCGTAGACGAAGGGTATTATCTGGTCGGAATGAAAAGACCGGTATGTGAAGTGTTTGAAAAGAAGACATATGGAACAGGAAATGTACTGGAGCAGACCGTGCAGCCATTACAGGAAATGGGACTGACAATCGGATATGTAAGAAGATTGCAGGATATGGATGACAGAGATGATATTACGGCGTATCGGAGCCGGATGAGGACGCAGAAGTTACTTCAGAACACACATACTGGACGTTACCTGCTAAAAAAACAGAAGATTTCTATCATTGTGCCGATCTATAATGAAGAGACAACGATAGAGAAACTGTTGGAGCAATTAGAAAACTTACAGGGAAAGTGTGAGATCATTCTAGTCGATGGTGGGAGTACAGACGCAACATTGTCGATGATCAGACCGGGATTTAAAGTACTGCATTCGGAAAAAGGCAGGGCGAACCAGATGAATCTTGGCGCAAAAGAAAGTACCGGAGATATTCTTTTCTTTCTTCATAGTGACAGTGAACTTCCGAAAAGACCGCTGGAAGAAATCAAAGCAGTGATAAAAGATCATGAAGCAGGATGCTTTGGCATTGCATTTCATTCCAGACAGTTTTTTATGTGGACATGCAGAGTTATTTCAAATCATAGGATAAAAGACAGAAAAGTGATGTTTGGAGATCAGGGGATTTTTATCACAAGAGAACTGTTCTTCAAAGCGGGGATGTTTCCGGCTCTTCCGATTATGGAAGATTACCAGTTTTCGCTTACGTTAAAGGAAATGGGAGTAAAGCTTGGCATTGCTAGGCACAGAATCTATACGTCAGACCGGAGATTCCCTAAAAAGGTGATTCCGCAGTTAAAGGTGATGTGGAAGATGAACCGGCTAAGAAAAATGTACCGGGATGGTGTGCCGATAGAGACGATATCGAAGTTATATAAAGATGTAAGATAAAATGTCAGGAAACAATATAGCCAATAGGGGATCGGGATTATGGAACGTATAAAAGGATTAAATGAATATGTGAAAAATAAAAAGTATAGGAAAGCATTAAATCTTCCGAATGAACAGGAAGAAGAATATACAATGCTTGCACAGGGAGAGTATAATATTAATTACAGCTTCACGCATCCAAAGACAGGGAAAAAACTTCTGTTACGTGTCAATTGTGGGAGTCAGATGCATCTGGAAAATCAGATTGGGTATGAATGTCATGCACTGCAATTGCTGGAAGCATCGGGAAGAACGCCAAAAGTGCTTTATGTAGACGGGAGCAGGAAATTTTTAGATCACGGAGTACTGGTAATGGAATATCTGCCGGGAAAAGCATTAGACTATCATACGGATTTAAAATATGCGGCAGAGTGTCTGGCTGATATACATAGTGTCAGAATACCGGAATCAGAATCGGGTTTGATTCGGCCAGAGAATCCACTGACCGCAATATTGGAAGAGTGCGAAGAGATGGTGAAGATATATATGGATTCACCGCTTGGAAAAGACAGGATGAAAAGGAAGATCCGAGATTTGCTTGATAAGGCATGGAAAAAGGCAAAAGAATTCCATATGGAAGATTCACCGTATCAATGCTGCATTAATACAGAACTGAATTCCACGAATTTCTTGATTGGAGGAGAAGGAAAGCCGAACTATCTCATTGATTGGGAAAAGCCGTTATTTGGAGATCCGGCACAGGATCTGGGACATTTCCTTGCACCGACAACGACGTTTTGGAAAACGGATGTGATATTGAGGGAAGAAGGGATAGAAAATTTTCTGAATGAATATCTGAAATGTGTGGGGGCGCGTTTTGATATAACGGGATTAAAAGAACGAACAAAAGTATTTATGGAGATTACATGCTTAAGAGGAATCACCTGGTGCGCAATGGCATGGGTGCAGTATCAGCAGCCGGATAAACTGATCATAAATGAATCTACATATCGGAAGCTGGAGGATTATCTGAGTGATGTATTTTTAGAAAAAATAGAAATATTTTTGGAACAATAATATAAGTGAGAATAAGGAGAAAAGAGATGGAAAAAGAAAAAATTGCGGAACTTTTTATGAAAGGGATTGACTGTTCTCAGGTTGTAGCAGGGGCATTTGCAGAAGAACTGGGGATCACACAGGAAGAAGCATATAAGATGGCTGCAGGATTTGGTGGTGGAATGGGAATCGGTGAAACCTGCGGTGCAGTAGTTGGTGCAATGATCGTACTGGGACTGAAATTTGGACATTGTGATACAGAGCATATGGAACAGAAAGATATCATGAATGCCAAAAGAGCAGAGTTCCTGACAAAATTTCAGGAAAAATATGGTGTCTGTAGCTGTAAAGGATTATTAAAACATGATATTGCAGATCCAGAGGGCATGCAGAAGATACTGGAAGAGGGACTTTTGTTTGATTTCTGCCCGGAAATAGTAAGAGATACCATCGAAATATTGAATGAGGTTGTGTAATGAATGATATCATCAAAGATTTTCATGAGCTGACAGAGATTCCGGTATTCCAGGAGATGGTGCCGGATAAGAAGTATATGGATACAGAAGAGCATCTGGATGTATTGCAGATGAATATCGGACGGAAATGTAATCTACTTTGCAAACACTGCCATGTGAATGCCGGACCTGCAAGAACAGAAGAAATGTCAAAAGAAGTGATGGATGCCTGTCTTACATTTGCAAAGGAACAGAATATTGCAACGATAGATATTACCGGAGGTGCACCAGAGATGAATCCACATCTGGAATATCTGATAGAAGAAAGCAGTAGAATCTGTAACCATGTAATCATCAGAACGAATCTGGTCATATTATTGGAGGAAGAATATGAACAGCTAATGGAAGTGTATGCAAAGAATAAAGTAGAAATTGTGTGTTCTCTTCCGTATTATCGTGCGGCAGAGATGGATAAGGTGCGCGGAGAAGGATCATTTGATAAGGCTATTGAAGTAATCAAACACCTGAATGCGATAGGATATGGAAGAAATCCAGAACTGGTATTGAATATGGTCTATAATCCGGCAGGTGCTTTCTTCCCACCTGATCAGGAAGCAATGGAAAAAGAATATAAGCAGAAATTGTCGCAGGATTTTGGCATTGAATTTAACAGCCTTTATACATTGTATAATAATCCAATGGGAAGATTCGGTGCATTTCTTCAAAGATCGGGAAATTTAAAGCGTTATATGAAAAAATTATTCGATGCATTCAATGCAGATACAGTGGGGGCATTGATGTGCAGGACGCAGATTTCCGTGGATTATGATGGACAGTTGTATGATTGTGATTTTAATCTTGCGGCAGGAATTCCGGTTGTTGGAAATCAGAAAATTTTTGATGTGACAGGAAAGCCATATCAGGTTCGTAAAATACGGATGGATAAGCATTGTTATGCATGCACGGCGGGAGCCGGTTCCAGCTGAGGCGGCGCAACGAGTTAGGCAGGCTGCCTGACAAATACTTCTGGAAGAAGAGCGTGTATTATGTTACACTAATGCAGTATGAACAATAATTATGCATGGAAATGTAAGAATATACAAAAGGAGAAAAGAATATGCCAGTTTTTGATTTTAATGCAACACCGGACGAGAAGAAACCAGCGGAATGTACATATACGGTAATCCGCTCTAATGAAAATGAAGCAACTATAGAAAAACCAATGATGATCCTGGATAATAAGCAATGTAAATGGGAACATCATTCCTGCGGCGTATTTACCAATCCGATCAAGAGGACATCATTCGAATTTCAGCAGGAAGACGGAACCGTAAGTGCAGACATCTTAAAGATCGATGCAAGGTTTGTAAGTCTGTTAAAATGGCTCGGAGAGAATCATATTAATGTGCGTCTCTCAGGAGAGAATACAGAAGAAGGATATGCAGTATACAAGATCCGCGAGATTGCATTTGGCGGCGGTACAAAGTTATCTGCAGAAGATGGATTCCTGCAATTTATGATCGAGCGTCTTCTGGCAAGTAATGCACCGGCAGAAGAGGAGAATGATGAAGATGAAGACGAAGCAGGAGATGATATGAAGCTTACCAGTCTTCAGAGTATCACAGACTTCATGAACTGTGCGGGAAGAACCCTTCCGGATAATATCCGCCTTTGGGCAAGACGTAATCTTGCCGTGGCACGTTCTCATGAAGTATCACCGGAAGAAAGACGCCATGCACAGAGAGCGCTTTCTATTATGATGAATGTACAGTGGAAGAGCAATTATTTTGAAGCGATCGATCCGGATGAAGCGCGCAGAATTCTTGATGAAGAACTTTACGGAATGGAGCGCGTAAAGCAGAGAATCATCGAGACCATAATCCAGATCAACCGTACACATACATTGCCGGCATATGGACTTCTGTTAGTGGGACCGGCAGGAACCGGTAAATCACAGATTGCCTATGCGGTGGCACGTATCCTGAAGCTTCCATGGACGACTCTGGATATGAGTTCGATCAATGATCCTGAGCAGCTGACAGGAAGTTCTCGTATCTATGCCAATGCAAAGACAGGTATCATCATGGATGCATTTGCCATGGCAGGAGAATCAAATCTGGTATTCATCATTAATGAGCTGGATAAAGCAGCATCCGGAAAAGGAAATGGCAATCCGGCCGATGTACTTCTGACATTACTGGATAATCTTGGATTTACAGATAACTATATCGAGTGTATGATTCCGACCGTAGGAGTATATCCGATTGCGACTGCGAATGACAAGTCTCAGATCAGTGCACCGCTGATGTCACGATTTGCCGTGATCGATATTCCTGATTACACACCGGAAGAGAAGAAAGTGATCTTCTCCAAATTCGCACTTCCGAAGGTATTAAAGAGAATGAGCCTTAAGGAAGACGAGTGTATCATGAGTGAGGAAGGACTGGATGAATTGATCGAGTTATATTCTAATACATCCGGAATCCGTGATCTGGAGCAGGCGGCTGAACACATTGCGGCGAATGCCCTGTATCAGATTGAGGTAGATCATGTGAAATCTGTTACATTTGATGCAGAAATGGTAAGAAATCTGTTAAGATAATGAAAACTACAAGAACAACATTTTTTACAAGAGATAAAAATTTTTATAAGACATTTTTCCGGTTGATGCTGGTTGTGGCACTTCAGAATCTGGTGGCTTACAGTGTGAATATGCTTGATAATATCATGCTTGGAAGTTACAGCCAAGATGCATTGTCCGGTGCGGCAACGGTGAACCAGATATTCTTTATTGTGAACCAGCTGGCATTGTCTATTGGAAATGCACTGGTAGCAATCTGTTCTCAGTACTGGGGAAAGCAGGAGACTGAGGAAATCCGGAAGCTGACAGGAGCAGCACTGGCACTCAGTATTCTGATCGCAGCAGTGGTCGTGACAGCCTGTACGTGCATGCCGGAGCGGCTCCTGGGAATATTTACGACGTCACCTGAGATTATTGCGGAAGGAAAGGCATATCTGGGACTCCTGAAGTGGACATTTTTACTTTTCATGATAAGTAATCTGCTGATTGCTATGCTTAGAAGTGTAGAGGTAGTGAAGATTTCATTTGTCATATCAGTAGTGTCATTGATCACAAACGGTTGTATCAATTACACATTGATTTTTGGACATTTTGGATTTCCGGAGATGGGGATCAAGGGAGCAGCAGTGGGAACGTTAACTGCAAGAATGCTGGAACTATTGATCATTGTGGTGTATGTGTGGAAGATAGATACGAAAGTCCGGTTATTTGACGTTAATTTGATCAGAATCATATTTGCGCCGGAGAATAGAAAGATATGGAGAGCATTCTTAAAAGTTGCATTTCCAATCATGTGCTCAGGGATGATCTGGGCAATCTCAGTACCGATGCAGACGGCAATTCTCGGACATTTGTCTGCAGATGCAATTGCTGCAAATTCTGTATCCAGCACATTCTTCCAGTATCTGAAGGTGATCGTAATCGCCATATCATCTGCATCTGCAGTTGTGATCGGGAAAGATATCGGAGAGGGAGATATAGAAAGAGTAAAATCTGATGGAAGAACGCTTTCTGTGATGGATCTTCTGATCGGTGTAGTGCTTGCTTCTCTGCTATTTGTATTGAGAGGACCGCTGTTATCCATGTATAAACTGACAGATACGGCAGCAGTTCTGGCAGATCATTTCATTATGATCATGAGCATAGTTATGGTAGGAATGTCATATCAGATGCCGGTATCGGTAGGTGTCATTCAAGGCGGGGGAGATACAAAGTTCTCTATGTACATGAATCTGATCTCTACATGGGGGATCGTGATGCCGCTGTCATTTTTGGCGGCATTCGTGTGGAAACTCCCGGTGGAACTGGTCGTGGCTGCAGTGCAGTCGGACCAGTTGTTCAAAGGGATTCCGGTATTTTTACGATTTAGGAGCTATAAGTGGATTCACAAATTAACATAAAAAGAAGTATGGAATGGAAAGAATTTGAAACAACATTTTCGGTAAAATTAAATCAACAGCAAAAAGAAGCAGTACAGAGCACAAAAGGGCCGGTACTGCTTCTTGCCGTACCCGGATCAGGAAAGACCACGGTACTGGTGACACGTCTTGGTTATATGATCTACTGTAGGAATATTCCTCCGGAGAGCATACTTACGGTTACATATACGGTGGCAGCGACAAAAGATATGTCCGAAAGATTTGCAGTCCGTTTTGGCGAGGATATGGCAAAGAGACTGGAATTTAGGACGATCAACGGAATCTGTGCGAGGATTATCCAGTATTACGGAAGACGGATTGGAAAGACACCATTCGAACTGGTGAAGGATGAAAAGACAACGATAGGGATGCTGATCAGAATCTGTCAGGATCATGGCATGGGATATCCGACGGAGAGTGATCTTAATAATGTAAGAACGTTGATCACATATATAAAAAATATGATGCTGACCGAAGAAGAACTTCAGAAGTTAGAAGAAGAGTCGGATATCCGGATTGCAGGAATCTACCGTGAATACTGTAGTCAGATGCGTGCGCAGAATCTGATGGATTATGATGATCAGATGTTGTATGCATATAAGATGCTGAGAATGGATCCTGGACTTCTGGCGTATTTTCAGAAATTGTATCCGTATATCTGTGTAGATGAAGCACAGGATACATCAAAAATTCAGCATGCGATCATTGCTTTGCTGGCGACAGAATCGGGAAATCTGTTTATGGTCGGAGATGAGGATCAGAGTATCTATGGATTCCGGGCGGCTTATCCGGAAGCGTTGTTGTCGTTCGAAAAGAATCATAAAGGTGCAAAGGTACTTCTGATGGAAGAAAATTTCCGATCGAATGCGAAGATTGTGGAGGCAGCGGATAAATTCATCCAGAAAAATACGCTTCGTCATGAAAAACATATGAAGCCTGCAAGAGAGGCAGGGACGGATATCAGAGAAATTTCTTTAAAATCCAGAAAGGCAGAGTATGTATATCTGATGAGGGTAGCACAGGAATGTATGACCCGGGAAAGCAGCCTGCAAAAGAACGGTATGGATGCACGGAAAGCGGAGACGGCGGTTCTATACCGGGATAACGAGTGTGCTATTCCGTTGATAGATCTTTTGGAGAGGAAGAATATTCCGTACAGGATGCGGAATGCAGAGCTGTCTTTTTTCACACACCGTACGGTTCTGGATGTAGAGAATATCATACGGTTTGCAATGAATCCGAAAGATACTGACAGATTCATGCAGATATATTACAGATTGAAATTGTTCTTCCGTAAGGAAGATGCTTTAAGATATGTTAACTTGAGCAAGGAGAAAGATATGGCGGTTCTGGATGCGGTACTTAAGTATGATAATCTGGAAAAGTATCAGGAGGATAATATCCGTAATCTGAGACGGCAGATGGAACGCATCTTAAAGATGACAGGGGATGAGGCGGTTGATCAGATACTGACATATATGGGTTATCAGGATTATCTGAAGAAAATGGGCATGAATGCAAATAAATTAGAGATTGTCAAGATGATTGGAAGCAGGGTAGACTCTCCGGAAAAATTACTGGAACGTCTGGAAGAGCTTAGAAAGGTCATCCGGGAAAAGAAGACGGAAAGCGACTGTCCATTTATTCTGTCTACCATGCATGCGAGTAAAGGACTGGAATATGATACCGTCTATCTTCTGGATGTTATGGATGGGATACTGCCGGAAAAAGTTCTGGTAAATCCGCGGACGGCATCGAAAGAAGAACTTGAAACTTACGAGGAAGAAAGAAGACTTTTCTATGTAGGTGTGACCAGGGCAAAGAATCAGCTGAATGTATTTACGACGAATAAGCCGTCTAAATTCTGCAGTGAGCTGCTGGGAAAGAGGAATCTGAGAGAGAATCGGCAAAAAGAATATGCAGGAATAAAGAAATGGGGAGATTATAGTCCGGCGGAAACATATGGCGTAAAGGAAAATGGAATGTATCATGGCTCTCAGAAGCAACCGGGAAAAAGCTATCAGGAACTCGCAGATGCACTTGGAGAAGGCATGATTGTAAAGCATAAGAAATTCGGTGAGGGTGTCGTGGTAGACATGGAGGATGATCACATCCGGATACAGTTTGGAGACAATGTAAAGAACATGGATCTGAAGGTTCTGGCAAGACTTGGAATGCTGGAAATATAGGAAAATGTCAATCCGAAAATGCAGCGATACAATCTGAGAAAATTGTATAAGAATAAAAATGACCAATAGTCAAAAACTGTATTGACTGTTGGTCTTTTTTGATGTATATTGCAATTAGGTACAAAAAAATGACCAATAGTCATAAAGGAGGGGCGGTTATGAATATGGTCGCATTTGGCAAAAAGGTAGTAAAGTTCAGAATTCCGATACTGATCATCAGTATCTTACTCCTGATTCCGGCAGGGCTTGGATATGTGAATACAAGAGTCAATTATGATGTGCTGACGTATTTGCCGGAAGATATAGAGACGATGCAGGGACAGGATATTCTGGTAAAAGACTTCGGAACCGGTGCATTTTCCATGTTTATTGTGGATGGAATGGAAGATAAAGAGGTATCGGCCCTGAAAGCAAAGATTGAGAACGTGGAACATGTTCAGAAAGTTTTATGGTATGATTCGCTGGCAGATATCAGTATGCCAAAGAGCATGATCCCAAAGGATGTCTATGAGGTGTTCAATTCTGATACAGGAACGATGATGGCGATTTTTTTTGACGAGGGTACTTCATCTGACGGAACGATGGAAGCCATTGGGGAGATCCGTAAACTGGCAGGAAAACAGTGCTTTTTAAGTGGTATGTCAGCAATTGTTACGGATACGAAGAATCTGGCTGAGAAGGAGACACCGTTATATGTACTGATCGCAGTCGTATTGGCAGTGATCGTATTAGGTCTTACGATGGATTCCTATTTTATTCCTTTACTTTTTATGCTGAGTATCGGAATGGCAATCGTGTATAATTTGGGAAGCAACTACTTCTTTGGAGAGATCTCGTATATTACGAAGGCACTGGCAGCAGTACTTCAGCTCGGAGTGACACTGGATTATTCGATCTTTCTGATGCACAGCTATGAAGAACAGCAGGTCCGTTACAACGGTGATAAAGAACGGGCAATGGCACATGCGATATCGCAGACATTCTCATCTGTAATCGGGAGCTCGGTTACGACAGTGGCAGGATTTATTGCTCTGTGTTTTATGACATTTACACTGGGTATGGATATCGGTGTAGTTATGGTAAAAGGTGTCATCCTCGGAGTGATTGCCTGTGTGACAATCCTGCCATCTATGATCCTGTGCTGTGACAAATGGATCATGAAGACGATGCATAAGCCTTTCCTTCCGGATATTGGAAAGATATCAGATAAAGTTACGAAGCGGTATATGATCTATGTAATCCTTTTCCTTGTACTTTTGTTCCCTGCAATCTATGGAAATAACCATACAGCCGTATATTACAATCTGGATGAGACACTGCCAAAAGACCTTCCAAGTATTATTGCAAATGAGAAGCTGAAAAAAGATTATGACATGAATACGACGCATATGATTCTTGTGGACAGTTCCGTAGAATCGGCAGATGTTGCAAAAATGATTGATAAGATGGATGATGTCGATGGCGTTAAATGGGCACTTGGACTGGATGCACTGATCGGACCGGCAATTCCGCAGGACATGATCCCGAATTCTGTAACAGATATGTTGAAGAATGATAAGTATCAGCTGCTATTGGTCAATTCTGAGTATAAGGTTGCATCGGATGAACTGAATGCCCAGATCAAAGATCTGAATAAAATATTACATAAATATGACAAAGGTGGCATGTTGATCGGTGAGGGTCCGTTGACAGCAGATCTGATCGATATTACAGATACGGATTTCAAGACAGTCAGTATGGTATCGATTGGTATCATTTTCGTGATCATATTGATATTATTTAAATCCATTTCGCTTCCGGTTATTCTGGTTGGTGTTATTGAATTTGCCATCTTTGTAAATATGGGAATTCCGTATTATACAGGAACGAAACTGCCATTCGTCGCATCGATTGTCATCGGCACGATCCAGCTTGGATCAACGGTGGATTATGCGATCCTTATGACAACGAGATATAAGAGAGAACGCAATCACGGAGCGGAGAAATACGATGCAATCACTACTGCACACCGTGCATCAGCACAGTCGATCATGGTAAGTGCGCTGAGTTTCTTTGCAGCAACAATCGGTGTCGGATTGTATTCAAATATTGATATGATCAGCTCATTGTGTATATTGATGGCGAGAGGTGCAATCATCAGTATGATCGTAGTCATCTTTGTATTACCGTCGATGTTCATGGTATTTGATAAGGTGATTGTGAAGACAAGTAAGGGATTCTTACCTGCGAAATAAAGCATATAAGGATTGATTTATATAACCAGAATAAAAGCAAGCCCCGTATTTTTGTGGGGCTTGCTTTTACTCGATAATTTTCCCGTCGATACTTATCGTTACAACCTGCCATGGAATGAATTTTCCGCTATTCTGAAGTGCTTTTTTTGCTGCCATCTCAAGACCGCCGCAGCATGGAACTTCCATTCTTACAATTGTCACACTTTGAATATTGTTATTTTGGATTATCGCAGTTAGTTTTTCACTATAATCTACCTGATCTAATTTAGGACAGCCGATTAATGTTACCTTATTCCGAATAAAATCCTGATGAAAGCTTGCATATGCATAAGCAGTACAATCGGCTGCGATTAATAGTTTTGCGCCGTCAAAATATGGTGCACTTACAGGTGCCAGTTTAATCTGTACTGGCCAGTTCTGAAGTTTTGATAGCTGCTCTACGCTTGGAGTTGATTTTATGGTTTCAGGTGTTTCGGATCGCTGAATCTGCATACTTCTAGAACCAGGACAGCCGGTGTGTGTAGACATTGCCTGATTTTTGGCAAATACTTTTTTCTGCGCTTCTTTTACGGCTTCTTCATCATATGCAGGAGCCTCTCTTTCTTCAAAAGAAATGGCACCTGTAGGACATTCCGGGAGACAATCGCCAAGCCCGTCACAGAAATGTTCTCTTACCAATTCTGCTTTTCCGTTAATGATGTCAATGGCACCTTCATGACAGGCATCGGCGCAGGCACCGCATCCATTACATTTTTCTTTATCAATTCGAATAATCTTTCTTATCATTTTTAACCTCCATCAATAGCATTTAACTTTTGTTTCTGTCAAAATTGTAGTATGATAAATACAACTTGTATGTTTGATTTCCAACAGGAGGAATGATTTTGGAAAAATATTTACCGATTTTAAGAAACAGTTCATTTTTTAAAGGTCTTACTGATGAAGAGATATTATCTATATTGCACTGTGTGGAGGCAACAACAGTTTCAAAAGAGAGGGATTCTTATATTTTCAGAGCTGCAGATTCTACAGAAGTAATGGGACTTGTGGTGTCAGGCTGTGTTCTGGTTATTCAGGAAGACCTGTGGGGACATCGAAATATTTTATCAAAATGTCATGTCGGTGATTTCTTTGGAGAACCGTATGCAGCAAGCCCGGGAGCTGTTCTAAATATCAGTGTGGTAGCAGACGAGGATTGTGAGATTATTTTGTTAAATATCCAGAGGCTTCTGGTTACTTGTCCAACTGCATGCGAGCATCATCAGAAGCTGATCCGTAACCTGGTCAGTGTCCTGGCAAATAAGATACTGATCTTGAACGATAAAATTACACATGTTGGCAAGCGAACGACCAGGGATAAACTGTTGTCGTATCTGTCTGCTGAATCTATCAGACATTCATCGCTATCCTTTGATATTCCTTTTGACCGGCAGCAGTTAGCAGATTATCTTTGTATTGACCGTGCAGCAATGTCTACGGAGATATCAAAGTTACAAAAAGAAGGTTTTATAAAAACAAATCGAAAGCATTTTGAATTAATGGTTTCTAATGATGTGGATTCAGCAAGGAAAATGTAGATAAGAAATGTTTGTTTACCATTGAAGCAGCGGCTTTGACACATGATATTGGAATTCATTTCTGTGAAGAAAAATATGGTGATTGCAATGGAAAACTACAAGAAAAAGAAGGTCCTGCAATAGCAGAAAAGCTGCTTAGAAAATTAGGATTTGAACAAGAGGTATCGGAGCGGGTGCAGTATTTGATTGCACATCATCATACGTATAATAATATTGATGGTATAGATTATCAGATATTGGTAGAGGCTGATTTCCTGGTGAATATTATGGAAGATGGTTTATCGAAAGAAGCGGCTTTAAAAGCCTATCATAATATTTTCAAAACATCATGTGGAAAAATGATTTGCAGGGAAATGTTTGATATAACAAGATAGAGCGTGATAAACAAACAGTAGATAAATGTTTTGCAGAAGAATGAGAATGGATGGAGGTAAAAATGATTATCAGAAAAGCGAAAGAAAAAGATATTCCGAGAATTTTAGAGTTATTAGAGCAAGTGTTACAAATTCATGCAGATATAAGGCCTGATATTTTTATTCCGGGCACGACCAAATATACGATAGACGAATTGAGAGAGCTTTTGAAACATAAAGAAAAGCCAATATATGTTGCGGTGGATGAGGATGATGTTTGTGTAGGGTATGCATTTTGTCAATTACAAGAGCAGCCTTTTTCAAACAACATGGTTCCGTTTAAGACGTTTTTTATTGATGATCTTTGTGTCAGTCAAGAGGTTCGAGGTCAGCATGTTGGCGAAAGTCTGTTTGAATATGTAAAAAATGAAGCGAAACAGATAGGGTGCTATGAAGTGACATTGAATGTATGGGCAGGAAATACTTCAGCAGAGAAATTTTATGAAAAAATGGGAATGCGAACGAAAGAAAGACAAATGGAATATATATTGGTAGAAAAATAATATGCAGAAATAGAAAACATTGATGAAATATGTAAATTTTCAGTTAGATTTTGAGTATTCTATGGTACACTGATATAGCATATCAAAAATGGGAGGATACTCAAAAATGAGCAAAAAAGAAGGAAAAGGGTTAAAGTCTTTTAACAAGGGATTTCAAGTGCCTGACACCTACATTATTATTTTTCTGGTAGTTGTTGTCGCAGCACTTGTTGTTGCTATGGCTCAGGGTATCATGCAGGTTCTTGGAGGATCTGATCCGACAACACCTACAGTTATCAATACAATTATGTATAATATTTCAAATGCACTGTCTGGAGTTTCCGGAGCAGTTGCAGCAGTACTTATGTATCTGTTCCAGTCCATATTCAACTTCTTCGTTGTATCCGGAACAGGACAGGCTGCGATCACAATGCCAATCATGGCTCCGCTGTCAGATCTGTTAGGTGTTTCACGTCAGACAGCGGTAGTTGCATTCCAGCTAGGTGATGCATTTACAAATCTGATCGTTCCTACATCCGGATGTCTGATCGGATCTCTTGCAATTGCAAAGATTGAGTGGTCTAACTGGGTTAAATTTATGTGGAAATTCCTTGGCGTCTTAATGATTGGTGCAATCATTACAATTCTTATTGCAGTTGGAATTGGATTCTAAAATATGCATTTGATAATTGGGAGTGATTTATGATGAAATTAATTCAGAATATTGATGTTTATGCCCCACAGCACCTGGGGAAAAAAGATGTACTTACAATCAATGATAAGATTGTCAAGATTAAAGATGCAGGTTCTATATCCGCAGACGGATTTCTTTCTGAGGCAGAAATGATCAATGGAGAGGGGTTGCTTTTAACTCCGGGATTCGTTGATAGTCATGTTCATGTACTTGGAGGCGGTGGAGAAGGTGGATTCGCCAATCGTACTCCGGAAGCAACTATGGAAGGACTTACGAAGTTTGGAGTAACGACAGTTGTTGGCTGTCTTGGAACAGATGGAATCGGTCGTGATATATGTGCACTGGTTGCGAAGACAAAAGGATTGAATGAACAGGGAATGTCTGCATACTGTTATACAGGCAGTTATCAGATTCCGGTTCACACGTTGACTGACAGTATTGTGAAGGATATTATGATGATTCAGGAAATCATCGGAACCGGAGAAATTGCGATCTCTGATCATCGTTCTTCACAGCCGACTTTTGAGGAATTTGCACGTGTCGTTGCGGATACAAGACTTGGTGGTGTTCTTTCCGGGAAAGCTGGTATTGTAAATGTTCATCTTGGCGATGGTCCGAGATGCTTAGATCTTATTGAACGAGTGGTAGATGAGACAGAGATACCGGCTTCTCAAATACTGCCAACACATATCAATCGAAATGAGATGCTTTTTGTCAAGTCGATTGAATATGCGCTGAAAGGCGGAGCAGTAGACTTTACCGGAAATGAAGATATCGACTATAAGGAAACGATCTGTGATGAGGTACGTGTATGTAATGGTATCAAACGGATGTTAGATGCAGGAGTAAATCCTGACCGCATGACAATTTCTTCTGATGGACAGGGAAGTCTTCCGATGTACAGTAGTGATGGCGAATTCCTTGGAATGGGCGTCGGACAGTCCAGCTGCCTTCTGAAGGAAGTAAAGGAATGTGTATTTAAAACAGAAATTCCTTTAGAAATAGCTATTTCTACAATTACATCTAATCCAGCAGCTATTCTCCATCTCAAAGGAAAAGGTAAGGTTGAAGAAGGCTATGATGCTGATCTTTGTATTCTTGATCAGGAACTTCAGCTTGTTGAAGTAATTGCAAAAGGGAATACAGTTTATACAAAATAAAGTATATCAGAGGTGCG